>NZ_JAZFTO010000098.1:0-2657 GCF_036446775.1 Candidatus Desulfatibia sp. | reverse complement strand
ACCCGCGAGATATCGCCCCTTTGGGGCAAGGACGGCCCTATCCCGATGGATCAGATAGAAACCTACAAGATTTAATTCAAATACCGAATTTTTCTGAAAGTTCTTATCACATATAGTAGGATTACGCCAATGGGGCATGGTGAAATGGGGTCATCCGGGAAATATAAATCAGAGGAATTTATGAAAAAGCAGCATTTAGTTTACATTGTTGCAGTAACAATATTTGCCTGCTCTGCGCTGGCACAGCCTCATTTCGCTTATGGAGGGGAGGGAAAGTTTAAAGAATCTTTTAAATCAACAATGAAAAAACTTAAGAGCGATATAAAAAAAGCTCGTAATAAGGTAAAGGATTCTTCCAAAAAAGTTGATTCAGGCGACCCTGACGAAAATAGAAAAAAGCCAGGGAAGATTACAAAAAAAATAAAGGACAATATATTAAAGACTCATCGAGCAATTAAAAAAGAGATTGAAGACATGGACAAAGAAAACTAAAGTCGGGCCTTGACGGACCGTTGCCCAAATAGGCTTTATTAAATATAGGGCGCGACGTTTGGCGGCTTGGGTTAATACCTCTTTTCGAAATAGTCTTTAAGAATTACGGCGTGGTCGAACGCAAGTTCGCCCGGAAGGTTTTTTTGATTGAATACCCCAATGTCGTCGGCGTCGTCGGCAGCTTTCGGCGTACCGCTACCCTTCCCGATAAAGACGACGGAAATAGTGTGGCCGCGCTTGTCGCGCAACGGGTCGGAATACGCATGGAACTGGCGCACAAGCGTTACATCGAGGCCCGTTTCCTCTTTTGCTTCCCTTACCGCGGCGTCTTCCACCGATTCGCCGTAATCGACGAACCCGCCGGGAATCGCCCACATGCGCGGTTCGTTTTTGCGGTGGATTAAAACTATGCCATCTCCAGTTTCGATTATTATGTCGACCGTCGGCAATGGATTTTTAAAAGTCTCCACTTCGCCGCCGCATTGCGGGCAGATAAGTTTTTTCTTGGCCATTTCAAGGCATCTCCCGCGTTAGAGCACTAACAGGCGGCTGAAAAGGCAGCCTGTTAAGCAATCCATGGATGGATTGCCCAAATTGCGTAGGACAAAGGCCAAGCAATTTGAGAGGCTTGGGCGAATTTATTTCGGCCAAGGCGCAGCTGAAAAAGTCCAGGACGGATTTTTTCAGCAATTTAATTGACGAGCGAATATTTTTTCAGGACTTCCTCCAGCCGCTTTTTGTTTGCCTCAGACATTCCGCAAAGCGGCAGGCGCACATCTTCTTTTATCCTGCCCATCATCGCAAGGGCGGTTTTTGCGGGCACGGGATTGGTCTCGAAAAACATCGCTTTGGTAACCTCACGCATCTTGAAATGTATTTCAAGCGCTTCGTCAAGTTTGCCGTCGAAAAACAAATCGTGCATTTTCGCCATCTCCACGGGCATGACGTTGGCCGTTACCGAAATCGAGCCGGAACCGCCGACGGTAAGGAGCGGGTAGTTTATCGCGTCGTCTCCCGAAAGGAGCAAAAAGGCTTCGGGACAAAGGGCGCGCACGTCGCTAGCCTGCTCCAGCGAACCGGTGGCCTCCTTGATGCCGACTATGTTCTGATGCACCGCAAGGCGCGCGACCGTTTCCGGCAATACGTTGGAGGCGGTGCGGCCGGGGACGTTGTAAAGTATCTGCGGGATTTCCACGGAGTCGGCCACCTTCATGTAATGGCGGTAGATACCCTCCTGCGTGGGCTTGTTGTAATAGGGCGAGAGCAATAGTGCGCCGTCCGCGCCGAGGTCCTTTGCCGCCCTTGTCAGGTCGATTGCCTCGTCGGTGGAATTGCTCCCCGTGCCGGCTATTACTTTTATCCTGCCGTTAACCGTTTTTACGGTAATGCCGATTACATCTTTGTGCTCGTCGTGCGAAAGCGTGGCCGATTCGCCCGTGGAGCCGCACGTAACGACGCCCTGGGAACCGGACTCTATCATCCATTCCAGATGTTCCGCATAACGTCCGACGTCCACCTTGCCATTCTCGAATGGCGTAACGACTGCCGGTATCGAACCCTTGAACATGATGCAATACCTCCTTAATTAGACGCACAGTATAATCGATTACCGCAGTTTTGACCAAGTGTGTGGTTGCCTGCTTAGGGCGAAAAATTAAAGGGCGGCAAAAAAGAACCGTCCCCTTTTTCTTCGCCAATTATTGATTAATCTTTAGAGAATATCTTTTTTGAGGTTCAATTACTGAAATAATAAGTGTGGTTCCATTTTTCAATTCCGAATGCGAATCATACCACTCTTTTAATCCGCCTTGAATATAATTTCCAGCCATAAGATCACCATACTCAGTTCCTGCAGGAGCAGAAGTAACTTGTGGTGATAAATTCCCCACATCAGTTTCTAATATGAATTTCACTTTAAATCCTGGGAAGAATTGCCTTGCTTCCTTTGGTAATGGGATCAAAGAATAAGCCTTGGATGAATTATTAAGGATTATCTCAATACTATCAGAAAACTTAGAGAAATTAGTTCTCATTCTATATTTCTGTGATTGGTTATATGCTCCTTGCTGGTTATTTTTGATAATTTTAGGTCTTTTTTTAAAGATGGGCTTATCTGTCTCAACAAGATTTATTCCTGCTTTGGTATAAGCATCCTTTGGTGAAGT
>NZ_JAZFTO010000097.1:0-20243 GCF_036446775.1 Candidatus Desulfatibia sp. | reverse complement strand
CACAACACTTTTAAACCCTGACCTATTCAGGCGAGACCAGATTTGGTTGACCGAAAAAAATCAATTCGGGGCCACATCATTATACTCTTTGAGCGAATTCGATTATCGCAAAGTGCGCGGCAATACGCCGTTTGACAAGTGGTATTTATCCGGCCGATTCGGTGCGCTCCCCATTATCGGCGATTTCAAAAGCTGGATTAAGAATGCCCAAAAAAAGGCGAGTCAATAAGAGAAAACCTAAAAAGCGGATATTAATTCTCTGTGAGGGCGGAGAGACCGAGCCGAATTATTTCAATGGCCTGAAACGCGATAAAGCTCAGCGGAACCGATTAGCGGCATTGAGAATCGAAGTATATGATTCGGATAAAAGTACCGGCAAGGAATTGGTTATTGAGGCCAAACATTTAAAAACAATCGCCAGGCAAGAAAAAAATCCGTATGACGATGTTTGGGTGGTCATAGACAGAGATGGTTATACGAAACATCCGCATGCCTTTGACCAAGCCAGAGCCAACAAAATAAAAATTGCCTTTTCAAGCATTTCTTTCGAGTTCTGGATTTTGCTGCATTATGCCTATACGACCAGACACTTTTCTACGGCAGACGACCTGATTCGTCACCTGAAATCCCGCTATATGACTGACTACGACAAAACCGATGACAACTATTCAAAACTAAAGGATCTAACGCCTGACGCCATCCAGCATGCAGAAAGAGCAAGAGAATATTTTCAGAATGACCTTGACAGGGGTACAAGAATCTATGAACTAAACCCCTACACTGATGTCGATGTTTTAGTGGATAAGCTTTTAAAATTAGATTGAATCGCTGGCTGGATGAAGTTCGCCGGAAATAAAACAAGAACCTTATGATTTGATGGGCGTTTTTACGACGCTATTATTTTTTGTCGATTTCAGCTTTCTCTGTCATCGCTATGTCAATGTTCTCCTTAACAAGAGCCCATTTCTCCGGAAATTTTTTCTTGGTGTATACCCTCAGGGCCGCTTCATAGCACGCAATCGCTCGCTGCAAATTCTCGCCCCGGTCACCTGTGGGAAGGATCCGATAGGCAGTTCCAAGGTTGTTCTGCGTCATGGCCCAGCCAATGGGAAAGTCGCGTTCGGTGTATACCCTCAGGGCCGCTTCAAAGCACGCAATCGCTCGCTGCAAATTCTCGCCCCTGTCGCCTGTGGGAAGACCAGCATAGGCAGTTCCAAGGTTGTTCTGCGTCACGGCCCACTGGATGGGAAAGTCGCGCTCGGTGTATATCCTCAGGGCCGCTTCAAAGCACACAATCGCTCGCTGCAAATTCTCGCCCCTGTCGCCTGTGGGAAGACCAGCATAGGCAGTTCCAAGGTTGTTCTGCGTCACGGCCCACTGGATGGGAAAGTCGCGTTCGGTGTATACCCTCAGGGCCGCTTCATAGCACGCAATCGCTCGCTGCAAATTCTCGCCCCTGTCGCCTGTGGGAAGATCAGCATAGGCATTTCCAAGGTTGTTCTGCGTCATGGCCCAGTCAGATGGATAATTTTGTTCGGTGTAGACTTTAAATGCCTTGTGATAGTATTTGATGGCAGATCGAAGGTTCTCGTCCCGGTCACCTGTAGGAAGTTTTCCGTAAGCTTCACCTATGTTGTTCTGTGTTCCAGCCCAATCTCTGGGAGAGTCGTCAATGGTGAAAATTTTAAGGGCTTCCTTGAAACAATCGATCGCTTTCTTTAGGTTTTTTGTTCTATCGCCCGTGGGAAGATTACTATAAGCAACGCCGAGACTAAGAAAAGTACCTGCATATTCCATCTCTGGACCTTTTTGATAGAATTGAAGAATTTCCTCCCTTAATGGTATTTCTTTGGCATAATCATCATATTCACTGTAGAGGTCGGCTAGCGGTTCGACAATGTTCTTTATTTTAAAGCTGGGGTTATCGACTGTTTCTTGCAGTTGATCTTCATAGAGCTTGATGAGCTCCAGAATATATTTACGATCCCTGTCCCCAACAAAACGTACCTTTTCATCCAGACGCATAGAAGCGGCAAATTCACGAGGGGTAATATGGCTTTTGTCGAATCTGTAGCGGTGGGGAATCCAGGAAAAGAGATCTTTCGCATATTTCATAAAAAGTTCGGCAAAATGAGGATAAACCATAAATATAAAATTACGGTTAAGCGCATAAATCACCTCTCTGGACTGGTTTAATTGTCTGAGAAAATTGTCAGGTTTTTTACCGGCGTGGGTTTCAAGATTTCTGATAAAGAAAACATGGGCGTCATAATTTTCATCTACAACGTCCTTAATGAATTCTGAAAAAGATTTTTTCGAACTTTTTTTTAAAAAGTCGATTAAAGCCGCAACTTTATCATGCTGCCCGATGCCGACTTTGATTTTTACTGTGAGGTCATCCAGAGTATCGTTGTTGGGCGCTTCAACTAAATAAAAGCCCGACCTCTTTATATTGAGAGCGTTGATTAAAAGACCGAGTTCTGCACCTTTCATTAAATTTTTCCCATATCCTTTAAAAGGCTCTTAACCACAGGATGAACATCAAACCATTGCTCACCATTGTATTCAACCACAGCCAGACAGGAAAGCAGCAGGAGGATTGTCTTGTCCAAGGGAAACTTTTTGGCTTCGGATTGGCTGATTTTAACGAGCTCATCATATAAACTGTCAGTTGTGACACCGGTTTCTTCCTTGCCTTCCACGGTTATCATGCCATGATATCTAGACTTAAGCCTTTCAAAAGCGTAATCCGATATTTGGCGGTCAATGGTATCGAGTTTATTAAATGATGCGCTGGTTGCAGCTATATCGATCATTTCAAAAAGGTCCCTCAGAACCCCCCCGCATCTGTCTATCATTTGATCGAGGACTCCGGTTTCAAACAATGTCAACTCCGCTCTATTTTCGACAATCTTTTTAATTACCGCAACCCCTCTATCATAAACTCCCCCTGCAATTTTTTTTGTCTTAAGCATGGGAAGACTAACCAGTTCGAACCGGCTTTTAAGGTCTGCAAGGTAAGGCGTCGTCAGGGTAAAAACAGAAACTGTAAAAACTATTTTAGCATTCAGTTCGGTCAGGATGCCGGAATGTTTGAAAAATAATTCATGGGTTTTTGATGTCTCAACTTTGTCAAGATCCTCTATAACAACAAGTAAATTTTTGTTTTGCTTTTGAAGATTTATTTTAATTTCATTGATCATTATATTGCAGTATGCAGTTAGAAGGCTGATCTTCTGGTCAAGTTTTTTTCTGTACTCCTTTTTGTTTACACTTGCCGACTTAACCGCCGCCTTAAATTCCGCAATCAAACCAATAAGTGATGATAACATCCCTCTGGAGGCTTTCAAACCTGCTTCCACTTCCAGCATATAGCCGGTTTCCGTGGCCTTTATTTCAGTAACATCGGAAAGCCAATCGGTTATTTTTTGAAGGTGTTTGCTATCTTTGTCTATAAAACCCGCTTTTTCAGCCTGGTCCGCAATCTGCTCCATCATTGTCATTACAAGGTCAATGTAATTAATATCATTAACATCGAGCTCTTCTGTTACGGAAAACTTAACCGTAAAATCGGTTTCGGCTGATTCCATTATAAGCCTGTTCAGTTCCGTTGACTTACCCGATCCACGATGCCCGGCAAACAGGATCTTGACATTGTCTTTCTCAAGCTTTTTCTTAAGCTCTTCAATTCTCGAGAGGCACGCGTCCCTTTCCGAATCAACAGGCACGTAAAACTCTTGAAACTCTTCCCCTTTTAGCGGAGCAGGAGGAAAAGCCGAAGGAACCTCGGATATATTTTTAGCCTTTTTCAGCATCTGTATCTCCTTCTTTTAGAAATAATAATAAGCTTTTATAACACATAACGGTTATTGAGGCAAATTATATACATCAGACTTTTTTATTGCCTTCTTGTTGCTCCCAAAAAGATGGCACAATTTAACGGCCCCAAACTGCCCCACGGAATGAGAGCGTCTGAAATCTATAATGCTTCCAGCAACCTCTCATGTATATTATCAAACCCGCCGTTTGACATGATCAGGATAAGGTCACCGGAGCAAGCTGTTTTCACAAGAAAATCGATAATCGTGGAGGTATTCGGAAAATAATACGCGTCTTTACCTTGGTTTTTAAGATCAGCCACCAGCTTTTCAGACGAAAATCGCTCATCAGGCTTGATCTTATCAAGACGCGAGGGCCGGCGAATGCAGATAAGATCGGCCTCGTCAAAGGCAAGCGGATAAACCCCCTGAAACACCTTGCGCATGCTGGAGTTGGTCCGGGGTTCAAATACGGCTAGCAGACGCCCGTCCGAATGAAATGGTTTAAGCGCCCGGATGGTCTCCCTAACCGCGGTGGGATGATGGGCAAAATCATCCATAACCGTAATGCCGTTTTTTATTCCGCGAACTTCCTGCCGCCGCTTTATACCCTCAAAAGTTTCCATAGCCCCTGCAATGACCTCAGCCGAAATCTTAAGGTGATGGGCCACTGCAATGACGGATAAAGCATTCAGCAAGTTGTGTTCACCGGCAAGTTTGATCTTAAAGTTTCCAAACACTTCACTCTGATTCAAAACCTCAAAAAAGGTCCACGGCGGATCGATGGAAACCGCCCCCAAATGCCATGAAGATGCCGGATCCCTGCCGTATTTTATAACCCGGCACTGCCGGCTGTGGATCAGACCGGCAACACCGTCATCATCATTGCACGCAAACAGAGTGTGCTGCGGGTCAATACCGGAGATAAATGTATCAAAAGACTGTTTTACATGCTCAAAATCTTTGAAAATATCTGCATGATCAAATTCTACACTGGTCATTATTGTCGTAAAAGGATCGTAGTGTAAAAACTTGGGACCCTTGTCAAAAAAAGCCGTGTCATACTCATCGCCTTCGATAACGATATAATCCCCTTGCCCGATACGATAATTACTGTCGAAATTTTTCAAGATCCCGCCGATCATAAAGCCAGGATCAAGCCCGGCTGTATGCAGAACCCAGGCTAAAATGGACGATGTTGTGGTTTTGCCGTGGGTACCGACCACAAGAAGCGGCTTCTTATCGGCTGCCAAAAAATAATTCACGGCCTGAGGCATGGAACAGAAATTAAGCCCCGTTTGCTGCATTTTTACAACCTCGGAATTATCCTTGGAAACGGTATTGCCGACAACCACCAAGTCCGGGCCATATGAAATATGCTCGGCTTCAAAACCTTGGGATATCTCGATGCCCTTTCTCAGAAGGAAATCGCTCATGGGCGGATAGACGCTCTGATCCGACCCGCTAACAGCAAAACCCATATCCTTCAGCACGCTGGCCAGCGCCCCCATGGCAGTACCGCAAATAGCGATAAGATGAACCTTTTGGATTTTCTCGGGAATGCGGTTTTTACTCAAGTCCATCGACATTTCTTTTCAATAAATTATTGCTAAGCATTATCTATAAATATAACCTAAAATTTGCATCAATTGTTATCGAAAACTCAATGTGTCAGTTGTTTGTTGTCCGTTGTCAGTTGTAAATCTAACTCGATTTATCCGGCGTTATGATAACGCTTTGGCTGAAAATTTATAAATCAAGACTTTAATTCCTCTAAGTTAGCTACGGACAATGGACAACGAACAACGGACATCGAGTGTTTCGCTCGATTAGAGTAATAGATTGATAATTAGGTTAGCATGTTGATGCAGATTTTACAAAACCGTTTTCATGAAACATTCGGGTTATCGAGGACTTATCGATGGACCATAATTTTATAGCAGCTTTAAAGGACGTTGCCCAAGGTTCCGGCCGCATCACGATATTAACCGGGGCCGGCATTTCCGCTGAAAGCGGTATTCCGACCTTCCGGGGCCCGGAAGGATACTGGACCGTAGGCTCCCAAGAATATCAGCCCCAGGAGATGGCGACCTACAGAATGTTCGGGCAACAGCCTGATGAAGTCTGGAAATGGTATTTATACCGCATCGGAATCTGTGCAAAGGCAGCACCGAATGCGGGTCATCTGGCCCTGGTTGAAATGGAAAAGCTTTTTGGCAGCCGCTTTACCTTGATCACGCAAAATGTTGATAACCTGCACATTCAGGCCGGCAGCAGTTTAAAAAATACCTTTCAAATTCACGGTAATATTTTCTATATGCGATGCGCTGATGAATGCACCCGGAAAGTCCATTCCGTCCCCAATAGTTTGACCGCTGGAAAGGCCAGGGAGGAAGAGCTTACAGAATCCGAACTCGAGTTACTGGTATGCCGGAATTGTGGAAAACGTGCCCGCCCGCACGTCCTCTGGTTTGATGAAATCTATAACGAACACTATTACCGTTACCAGAGTTCTTTAAGCGTCGCTGCCGAGACTGAATTGCTGATCGTGGTGGGCACCTCCGGGGCCACCAACCTTCCAAATCAGGTTGCGTGGGTAGCAAAAAGCCGTGACAGTATCATTGTTGATATCAACATCGAAGAAAACCCCTTCTCAAACCTGGCGTTAAAAAGCCGGCGGGGCTTTTTCATTAAAGAACCCAGCAGCACCGCCCTGCCCCGCATTTTACATATCTTGAAAAACTGATCAATAACGCTAGGCATTTTTCACTCTGCGGGTTAAACGCGCAGCAGCCTCTGCCATTTGGTGCTCACTGAATACACGAATACCATTTGCTTCCAGAAAAGCCGCCGTAACGCCCTTCCCCGCTTCAGACACGCCCGTAAAACTGCCGTCATAAATATATGAACTTCCGCACGAAGGGCTTCCGTCTTTCAGGACGGCAAACGCTATACTCTGTGATATTACTTGTTCAAGGGCTTTCTTGGCGCCAATTACAAATCGTTCCGTCATCTCTTTTCCGTCGCGGTTGATAACCTTTGCGAATCCCTGCAGCACGGCAGTTCCGTCGCCCTCACCAATAATCTCAGCAGGCGACCTTGGTACTGTAAGCCCCGCTGCAACTTCGGGACAAAAGGCCAGCACCCGATCCTCCTGTTGCCAGTACTCTAAAAGCCTGTCTTTACATACCAACACCATGCCGTCATATCGCACACGTTCACCGACCAGGCAGGCACTGACCAGTATTTTAGCACTGCTGTTTTTCGCTACGCTCATATATTTATTTAGTCCTGAAAAACCTGGTCCTTTAGGCCCGTCGAAGATCCCGCATAGCAGAAGATTATTTCTGATGATTCGGAGTTTTAAAAATTGACGATAATCGCAGGTTCATGTTAGACAGTACATATTTACGATCGTTTTCGAAAAGGGGAAAGATGGTACCTGCTAAATTAAAACCCGCTGTTTCCAAATATTGGCTGATTGCGCTGGCCGGCTTAATGTGGAGCATCGTGGGTGTAATGCTTTGCCGCCTGGCCTATATCTGGTTGTCGGCCATTCCTTGGCAGCAGGCGGTACCCATGGGGATGCTGGGAATCATATTTTCCCTGGCGATCTATCGCTATAAGTTTTCTAAAATCGCCCTAAAAAATATCGACCGGCTCTGCCTTCTGTCGGACAAAAGCTGCTTTTTCGCCTTGCAGGCCTGGTATGCCTATCTAATTATCATTGTGATGATCGCGCTCGGCATCGCTTTGCGCCACTCATCAATTCCCAAACACTATCTGGCGGTTCTCTATACGGCCATGGGCGGTGCACTGTTTTTGGCAAGTTTTCATTTTTTTCAACGTATCTGGGCTGTCAAGGTCTTAAAACAACCGTGTTTGCCGCCGGAAAAATAATACTCTCCTTTTACTTTTTTAACCCCTCCAGCACATTTTCCGCAGCCCTGATAGTGTCATCAATATGATCCATATTATGCGCCGCTGATACAAAAAAAACTTCAAACTGGGAAGGGGCCAGGTAAATGCCTTCTTGGAGCATCCCTTGGTAATAGGCGGAAAACATTTCAAGGTCGCTGGTCTTGGCATCCTCAAAATTCTTAACATCAATGTCGGTGAAAAACAGACCCAGCATTGACCCTACCCTGTCGACCACAGCGTTGATGTCTGCATTTTCTATAACGTTTTCAAGACCGGCGGCCAGACGACCGGCCTTTTCATCCAATGTATCATAAAAACCGGGATCTTCAAGCTGCCCCAGGACGGCAATACCCGCGGCCATGGTTAAGGGGTTGCCTGATAAGGTCCCGGCCTGATATACCGGTCCCTGCGGCGCCACGTGTTCCATGATTTCACGCTTGCCGCCATAAGCCCCTACCGGCAAACCGCCGCCGATGATCTTGCCGAGACAGGTTACATCCGGATAAATTCCGTACAGGGACTGGGCACCGCCGAGTGCCAGCCTGAAACCGGTCATCACTTCGTCAAATATCAGTATACTGCCGTATTGGTCGGTCAGCTCTCTTAACGTTTCCAGGAAGCCCTCCGCCGGCGCTACCAGCCCCATATTCCCGGCAACAGGTTCTACTATGATACATGCAATCTTTTCGCCCTGCTTGTCCATTACTTCTCTGACGCACTCGAGGTCATTGTACGGAAGCGAAAGGGTATTATCTACAAAGGATTGCGGAACACCAGGGCTTCCGGGAATACTCAATGTGGCAACACCCGAACCTGCCGCCACCAGCAGGGCATCGGCATGACCATGATAGCATCCGTCAAACTTAATGATGGTGTCCCGGCCGGTAAAGCCGCGGGCAAGTCGTATGGCACTCATGGTTGCTTCTGTTCCGGAATTTACCATGCGAACCATTTCAATGGAAGAAACGGCATCTATAACCATCTCGGCAAGTTGGATTTCAAGATCCGTAGGCGCTCCAAAACTGGTACCTCTCTTTAAAACAGTCGATATTGCTTCTGTCACAGCAGGGTGGCTGTGTCCAAGAATCATGGGACCCCATGAGCCGATATAGTCAATAAACCGGTTGCCGTCTTCATCATAAACCATACATCCGTCGGCACGCTTTATAAAAATTGGCTCCGTGCCCACCGCTCGGCATGCCCGCACCGGACTGTTAACACCACCGGGAATTATTTCTAAAGCTTGTTCAAAAAGTTTGTTAGAATTTTCACGATTCATCGCTTCTGCATCCTTTCCTTCCAGAGGTTGTTAGTAGTCTAGTTCGTATTTCTTTCAACGGTAAAGTGTCAACCTTGATGAATTCGACTTTTTACGAGATCATCAACTTTATAACTTTAAATAATAGTTGACAATTTATGATGATTGCAATGAAAATATCAGACACAATTTATCAGGTCAAGCAAGGTTTTTATATTATACGGGAACTATCGCTTTAAAGTACTAATGGCTAATCCCTAATTGACATTCAATGAAAAAACAAAAAGCTCTCAAACAGCTGACTAAGTTCATTGCTTATGCACTGGGGCACAGGCCTGACGAGTTCGGACTGGTTTTGGACCCGGACGGATTTCTCAAGATAAAAGAATTTTTAAAAGCAATCCACGAGGGGGACGGCTTTAAGTATGTACGTAAATCTCATTTAGAAGAGCTTATTATCACTTTGCCGGACCCATTGATTGAAATTAGAGGTAACTCCATCCGCGCAAAATACCGGGATGAACTGTCGCAGCACTCTCCGGCGCAAAACCTTCCCAAGCTTCTTTATACCTGCGTTAGGAGAAGAGCCTATCCGGTTGTTCTCGAGAAAGGTATTTTTCCGGCCACTTACTCCCAGGTAGTCCTTTCCTCCCGCCGCGATCTTGCCGAAAGGATGGGAAAGCGGATTGACCCGATGCCGGTCCTGCTTACCGTACACACCCGCAAACCGGCTGCAGAAAAAATTGTGTTTTACAGAGCCGGTGAAACTCTTTTTTTGGCCGAATCAATCCGTAAAGGCTGTTTTACAGGACCGCCTTTACCAAAACAAAAAGGGGCCGTAACCAAACAGGACGCACCCAAAGAACACAAATCACAAAAACTAAGCGGCAGTTTTATAATTGATCTTAAAGATAAAAAAGATCATGCCAAAGCCTCTGATCGCAAAAAGCAAAATGTAGGAACCTTCTGGCAAAAGGATACAAAACGTCTAAAAAAGCGAAAGCTGAAAAAGCAGCGTCCGCCATGGCGAAGTTGATCAGCACCAGGCTTCAAGTAACGAATAACATTTAACAAATAACTTTCCATTGAGCGTTATCGCCTAATTGAGGTTATAGCTCAGAAAATAAATTGACAACCTGAAATTAAGTTGTTATCAGATTAATCTTGCTGTTTAAAAGGCCTTTGAAAGGTCGATTTAAGTAAATCTAAACAGGGCCGTTAGCTCAACTAGGCAGAGCAACTGACTCTTAATCAGTAGGCTATAGGTTCGATTCCTATACGGCCCACCAGATCCGACAAGCCGGGGATAGCTTGCATTGGTAAAAGCTACCCCTTTTTTTGTCAAACAAAATAGTCTTGACACTAAGTTTCTTATGGTGTTACGTAAAGGTTTTTAAATAAATATCGAATAACGATCCTTGCTCCGGGTCACTATCGGGGCTTTATATCCACAAGGAGGTTACATGAGAAGATACGAAACCATCTTTATAGTCGATCCTGACCTTTCAGATGAAGAACGCTCACCCCTTTTTGAAAGATTAAAACCCCTGTTTCCTCAGCTGGACGGTTTCCTGGTTATGGTTGACGAATGGGGGACCAAAAAGCTTGCCTATGAGATCAAGAAAAAAAACCGTGGTTATTATGTTCGATTGGACTTCTGCGGGACAGGAACCCTTGTAAACGAGATTGAGCGGTTTTTCCGTATTGATGATCGGGTATTAAAATACATGACGGTCTTACTCGAAGAGGATGTTGACCTTGAAAGTCTGAAAGCAGAATTAGCCAAGGCTGAAACCGAAGAAGACCAGCCTGGTCAAACCGAGGAAGCTGATACCGAGCAAAAGACTGTTGAAGTCATGGAATCTGATATGGAAAAAAACGAAACAATTCAAGCGGAAAGCAGCCAAGAGGAGTTATAGCATGGCCGCATACAGGCCCACAAAACGAAGAAACCAAGGCGACAGAAAGAAAAGAGTTTTTCACCGCCGCAAGATATGCCGTTTCTGCGCTGACTCCAGCATGGTTATCAATTACAAAGATGTAAAATCTCTCCGGCATTTTACAACTGAACGCGGAAAGATTATACCCAGACGCATTTCCGGAACTTGTGCAAAACATCAGCGGTCTTTGACACAAGCAATTAAGCGTGCCCGCACCATTGCCCTTTTGCCATACGTAGGCACCTTTAACTATAGCTGAACAAACTATAGGCCACCTTAAAGGAGATGTGGGTAGTGCCTCAAATGAGTCAAGGGGATAGCTCAAAAGATATTCTAAGTGGTCTTACAATCACAACGCTTATCTTTGCTGTTGCTGTTTACATGCCGATAATCGGTTTTATCTCTGCACTTCTTATCCCCTTGCCGACGCTTTTCTATCGATCGAAACTCGGGAGAATCACCGGGGCTGTACTACCTGTTTTGGCAACCATTCTAATGGTTGTCATCCTTGGCGGAATATCCATCGACATCCTGTTCTTTTTTGAACTGCTGATGCTCGGTTATATCTTAAGTGAACTTTTTGAGATGGACCTTTCCGTTGAAAAAACTATGCTGTATGCTTGCGGTTCCGTACTGCTTGCAGGGATTCTTTGCCTGCTCTTTTACAGTAAGATCGCCGATACCGGGGTTATCCCCCTTGTATCGGAATATGTTGCCAAAAACCTGGAGCTGACCTTAGCACTATACGAAAATATGGGAGTTTCAGAAGAAACCGTTGACAAGATTTCGGCTTCACTGGAAAATATTCAGTATGTGCTGATACGAATCATCCCTGCAATTGTAACAGCATCAACCTTTTTTGTATCTTGGACCTGTCTGCTGCTTGCAAAGCCGATGCTAAAAAGCAGGGAGCTTTTTTACCCCGCGTTTGGCGCTCTGAACTTATGGAAAGCGCCTGAATTTCTAATTTGGGGCCTGATTGGGTCAAGCGTTTTACTGATTCTGCCCCACAAAAACTTTAAGATCGTCGGTTTAAACGGACTGCTTATCCTGATGACTATTTATTTTTTCCAGGGTATAGCCATTGTATCATTTTATTTTGAAAAAAAACAATTCCCGCGGATGCTCAGATTTTTTGCATACACCCTGATCGCCCTGCAGCAGGTGGTGCTGCTGATCGTTATTGGATTTGGAATATTTGATATGTGGCTGGATTTCAGGAAATTAGGGATAAACAAAGAAAAATAGCCATTTATGGATGGAAACTAACTAAGGTGATTAGGATGTTCTTTAGCGGAGGACAATAATGAGAGTGATTTTAACAGAAACCATAGAATCGTTAGGTATCATCGGTAGTGAAGTAACCGTAGCCGCCGGTTATGCCCGCAATTTTCTTATGCCCCAGAAAAAAGCTGTACCGGCTACGCCGCAAAACCGAAAAATGCTGGAGCAGGAAAAAACCAAATTCGAAGCGCAAATTACCAAAGAAAAAGGGCTGGCCCAAGAGATGGCCAAAAGGCTTGAAGGTGTTGTATGTAGAATCAATGCAAAAGTTGGTGAAGAGGACCGTCTTTATGGCTCAGTATCCACCCGCGATATTGTCGATGCATTGGCAACCCAGGACATTAAAGTCGAAAAAAGGATGGTTTTGCTGCGCGAACCGATTAAAGCCATCGGGTCTTTTAAAGTACCGATCCGCGTTTACAAAGAAGTTGAACCCGAAATTATAGTCGAAGTAATGCCCGAAGTATAAAATTCCAATGGCCAATCTTCCACCCCAGAACCTTGAGGCCGAGGAATCTATCCTCAGTGCCGTCCTGATCGACAACGATACTCTGCTGGAATTGCTTGATATTCTTGCCCCTGAGGACTTCTATAGATCAGCTCACCAAAAAATCTTTGCCGCTATCGCCGAACTCTTTAGCAGAAACGAACCGGTCGACCTTGTAACCCTGTCCAATATTTTAAGAGCACAGAACCGTCTGGAAGAAATTGGCGGGGCCACCTATCTTGCCAGACTTGTAGATACCGCCCCGCTTGCTGTAAATGCTCAGCATTATGCCAAAATTATCCACGACAAGGCCTGTTTGAGACGTCTGATTGAAAAATCGAATGCAATTGCCAGGCGCTGCTTTGAAGACAGCGATGATGTCGACAACATTATTGACTTTGCTGAGAGCAGCATTTTTGAAATTTCGGAAAACAAGATCAAACCGTCATTTCACCATATCGGAAAAATTATTGAAGACAATATCGACGCCCTTGAAGAACGTCAGGGAAGCAAAGCCCTGGTCACCGGCGTTGCCACCGGTTTTACTAAAATTGACGAGTTGACCGCAGGATTCCAGCAATCAGATCTCATCATTCTTGCCGGGCGTCCGGGCATGGGGAAAACAGCTTTTGCCCTCAATATTGCCAAGCACGCCGCGGTTGACGCCAACATTCCGGTGGCCTTATTCTCGCTGGAGATGTCCAAGGAACAGCTCTCCATGCGCATGCTCAGCAGCGAGGCTCAAATCGATTCATCCAAGATGAGAAGGGGCTTTATATCTCAGAACGACTGGATGAAAATTACTGATGCCGCCGGTGTACTGTCTGAAGCACCGATCTTTATTGACGATTCCCCCAGCATTACGGCCCTGGAAATCAGAACCAAGTCGCGCCGGCTGAAAATGGATCAAAACATTGGCCTGATCATCGTCGACTACATCCAGCTCATGAGGGGCCCTGCTTCAGCCGAGCGCAGAGACCTTGAAATTTCGGAAATATCCAGATCATTAAAAGCCCTGGCCAAAGAACTTGCTCTCCCGGTCGTAGCGCTATCCCAGTTGAACAGGGAGTTGGAAAAACGCAGCGACAAGCGACCACAGCTTTCGGACTTGCGGGAATCCGGAGCTCTTGAACAGGATGCCGATGTGGTTGCTTTCATTTACAGAGACGAGTTGTATAACAAGGATGAAAATAACCCTAAAAAAGGTACCGCCGAAATCATTATCGCTAAACAGCGCAACGGCCCTACCGGAACTGCGCCGTTAAAATTTTGGGATGCCTATACCCGTTTTGGAGATCTCAGTCCTCAAGATTATCCCTAATAACAAAAAACATTTAAACCTTCCAGAATGAAGAGACTTTTCGGGCATACCACCGGATTCAAGGCCAATCAGATCCGCCGCCTTGAAAATCTTTACCGCCGCCGCATTCCGCCGGAGTTTCTGATCACATTTGAACTCGCGCGTGATATCAGCCTGCTCTCTTATGAAATTCGTCGTCAGATCGGACTCCTAATCAACCGTGCGGGCAGAATTGCCTACGTTATTGTCGGAGACCAACAAAAGATTATAATCCCGGACACCAGTGAATATCGTGTCGCTCCGGGACGGCTGAAGGGGCTCAGATGTGTCCACACTCACCTTAATAATGAAGCTTTGACCAGCGACGACCTTACCGATCTTGCCCTTCTGAGACTCGACCTGATGGCTGCAATCACCATGACCACGGAAGGGCATCTGCATCGGGTGCATGCGGGGCATATCCTCCCAAAAAGCTCGCCTGAAAACCCTTTTGCAATTTTAAAACCTTTGCAACCCCACCAGCTTGATATTGCGTGTCTGGAACTAATCCATTCTCTGGAAACGGAATTAGCCCATGTAAAATCATCGTATGAAGCCAATCAGGGCAAAGAAAGGGCGCTCCTTGTCAGTGTTACCTCAGCGCCTAAGGATATTGCCATGGATTCCTTGGCAGAACTTAAAGAACTTGCTGCCTCCAGCAATATAGATGTTATCGGAACCATGCTGCAGCAGCGCAGAAAGTTAAATTCCAGATTTCTTATGGGTATTGGAAAACTTCAAGACCTGACCATCATGGCGCTTCAGACAGGCGCAACACTGATCATCTTAGATCAGGAATTAAACCCGTCACAAATCCGATCCATTACGAATAAGATAGACTTTAAAATTATTGACCGAACGCAGTTGATCCTCGATATTTTTGCGCAACAGGCTCAAACCAGGGAAGGAAAACTTCAGGTTGAACTTGCCCAGTTGAAGTATTTGCTGCCGCGCCTTATTGCAAAAAATACAGCCATGTCACGCTTGACCGGTGGTATCGGCGGGCGCGGGCCGGGTGAAACCAAACTGGAAATAAATCGCCGGCGGGTACGCAATCGGATTACACGTTTGGAAAAAGATCTGGCCCTTGTAATTAAACAGCGCCTGCAGCAAAAGGCTCGGCGAAGCAAAAGGAATTTGCCCGTTATTTCCATAATCGGGTATACCAATGCCGGCAAATCGACACTTTTGAATACCTTAACAAAGAGCAATGTCAAAGCGGAAAGCCGACTGTTTGCCACTTTAGACCCTGCGAGCAGACGCCTTAGATTTCCCAAAGATATTGAGGTTATAATTACAGATACCGTTGGATTTATCAAAAACCTTCCCAAGGATCTGTTGACGTCATTCCGCGCCACCCTGGAGGAACTTGAAAGTGCCGATCTGTTTCTGCATGTTATCGATATCAGCAATCCCCGTTACCAGCAGCAGATCGAATCTGTTGAAAAAATACTTGCCGAACTTAATCTGGACAAAGTTGACACCATCCGGGTCCTAAACAAAATGGATCTTGTTGACGACGAAACCGTTAACAGGCTTAACAAAACCCTCGGCGGAACCGCTGTCAGCGCCAAGGCTAAATCGACCTTGGTGCCTTTGATAGAAAGGATGGAGAAGTTGATATAGGGTTGACATCCGGAGCAAACAAGATATAAAGATGAACTTCCTATGGATTTAGAACCCTTAAAACGGATCGGCATCGCCGCCGCTTTCAAAGCCGGAAGCGTGCTGCGGTCTCATTACGGCAAAATTACCAGCATCAGCAAAAAAGGCGCCATTGACCTTGTCACCGAAGCCGATACCAGCTCAGAGGAGATAATTATCCAGACCATCCGGAAAGCGTTTCCGGATCATGCTATTCTGGCTGAAGAAAGTGGTTTGAGTCCGGGAAAAGCTGAGCACATGTGGATTGTCGATCCTCTTGACGGCACCACAAACTTTGCGCACGGGCTTGATATGTTCTCGATTTCCATAGCCTATGCCTTTAAGCAAGAAATCGTTGTCGGTATTGTTTTGTGTCCGGCAACCAACGAAATTTTCGCGGCGATGAAAAACAAAGGGGCCGATCTCAATGGGCGCTCGCTGAAAGTCTCAAGCTCTAAAACAGTTTCGGAAAGCTTGCTGGTAACCGGTTTTCCGTACAACTTTAAAGAAATATTAAATCCCTTACTAAACCGCTTCTCGAATTGTCTGAAAGCCTCGCAGGGAGTACGCAGACTAGGTTCGGCCGCAATTGATCTCTGTTACGTAGCCTGCGGGCGATTTGACGGATTCTGGGAACAGAAGCTTAAGCCCTGGGATACGGCTGCCGGTGAGTTGATTGCCAGAGAAGCAGGAGCAGTCGTTACAGATTTTTCAAACAATCCGTTTACGATTGATAAAACTGAAATCCTGGCAACCAACGGCAAAATTCACACAGAAATGATGGGATTGTTAAATTTAAAGGACGCCGTATGAAAAAAGAATTTGTCAACAAAACCTCCATTAATGATCATCTAGGGTGTTTCGGCAATTTTAATCTCGAGGATTCGATCTGTAAAAAATTCTGTGCTTTAAGTTTGCGTTGCGCTATAGATCGTGAGCGGGACATCAGGCTGGAGCTTATGGAAGATCTGATGTCTTCTGATTGCATGTTAATTAAAATACAATAACTTTAATCCCAACCCGGATAAACCGGCCTCCGGCTCGTAGAGCCTACGCCTCGGAGAGAAAGAATAGCCACAAAGGCACCAAGACACAAAGAATAACTGTTTATTATAATAATTTAACTTCGTGTCTTGGTGTCTTAGTGGCGAAAATATTTTGTTAGATAGGTACTATAGAGAGGGGAAAATTTTACCGGGATTTAATATCCCATTGGGATCAAAAAGTTTTTTTATCTTTTTCATAAGGTTCATTTCAGCATTTCCGATTTCCTTTGCCAGGTAAGGAGCCTTGGTAATGCCGATGCCGTGTTCACCGGAAATCGTTCCACCAAGCTGGAGCGTATAGTCAAACAGGGCCTCAACGGCACCCTCGGCCTTTTTCAACTCGGCCTCATTCTTTTTGTCAAGCATGATATTAAAATGGATATTGCCATCACCGGCATGCCCGAAACTAACTATGGTAAGGCCGGTTTCGGCCCTTAAAGCGCTTATCTTTTCGACCATATCAGGAATCTTGCTTCTAGGGACGACAATATCCTCATTTATCTTATCCGGGCCGTATTGAAACAGGGCCGGCGAAATCGCCTTCCGGGCTCGCCATAGATTTTCAGCTTCGGCCTTTGTCTTGGCGATTTCAACACATTTTGCGCCCCGCGACAGACATAGCGCCTTGATCTGTTCAAGGGCAAGGTCCACCTCATCCGGCCTGCCGTCCTCCTCAATCAACAACAAAGCTTCGGCCTCAACCGGCAGAGCAATTTTAAGGTGGCTGGCGACACACCGGATGGAAGCATTATCCATAAATTCTATGGCTCGCGGTATGATGCCGCTTCTGATAATCTCTGAAACCGTTTCCGCTGCCGATGCGATCTTATCAAATACAGCAGTCATCACCCTGACGACCTCTGGTCGGGGCAGAAGTCGCAGCGTCATGCGGGTAATTATGCCCAGGGTCCCTTCGGAACCCACTAAAAGACGGGTCAAATCATATCCGACCACTCCCTTGGCGGTCTGCACACCGGTACTAATAATTTCTCCAGTCGGTAGAACAGCTTCAAGACCCAATACATAATCCCTGGTCACACCATACTTAACCGCGCGGGGACCGCCGGCACATTCCGCCACATTTCCACCCAATGTGGAAAATTCTGAACTTGAAGGATCAGGGGGATAAAAAAGACCTTCTTTTTCAACCGCTTTATGAAAACGACCGGTAACAACGCCGGGTTCCACGTGTGCAATGAGATTATCCTTATCAATCTTTAAAATCCGGTTCATACGTGCCATTACAAGGACGACTCCCCCTCTGACGGCCAGAGATCCGCCGGTCATCCCGCTGCCGGCACCCCGTGGAATCACAAAAAAGCCGTCTTCGTTGGCAAGGTTTACTACAGCGGATATTTCCTGGGCGTTTTTGGGAAACAAAACCGCATCAGGCATGTAGGTGCGGGCGGTTGCATCATATGCATAGCAGGCAAGATCCTCTCTATTTCTGGTGCAATTGGTCTTGCCCGCTATATTTTGAAGTTTTGAGAAAGTAGGGTCAGGCAGTTTCATCAAAATTAAAATTTTCCGGATTCAAGTCTCCGGCGCAAAAATTCCACCTGTTTCTGCACGGGGCTGTTCGCCTTAACTGCCCGTTCAACAATATTGATGGAATGAAGTGCTGTGGCATGATATCGGTTGAAGCTTTTTCCAATGGCCTGGAGGGGCGCATCCGTATACATGCGCGACAGGTAAATCGCTATCTGTCTAGGCCGAACAATGGACCGTTTGCGGGAATTAGAAACAATTTCATCCATGGAGATACTGTAGTATTTGCACACCAGTTTTTTGATGACATCTATGCTAATTTTTTTTCTTTGACGCACTATATTCTTAACAACACTCTCAGCAAGGGCAAGATCGAGGGGCGTTCCCAAAAGAGACGATTTGGCAGTAACACCGACGAGTCCGCTTTCCAGCTGCCGAACATCTTCGGTAAGTTCGCTGGCCAAATACTGCATGACACCTTCGGGCACTTTATACCCGTTATGCAAGGCTTTTTTCTGCAATATCCTGATTCTGGTTCTAAAGTCGGGAGGCTCAATATTTGAAATAATACTGCTTGAGAGCCTTGACTGCAGTTTATCATTAAGTTTCGGGATGTCCACCGGCAGGTAACAGCTTGAAAAAATAATCTTCTTGCCACTCTCAAACAGTGTATCCAGAGTTAACGCCAGTTCAATCTGAGTTCGTTCTTTGCCGCTCAAGTAATGCACATCTTCAAGCAGCAAGACGTCACACCCATGGCGGTATTTTGCCTTGAATTTATTTATGCTGTCATGCCTAAAGGCTTGCACCATTTCATTGGAAAAATCTTCAGCCGTCATATAATAAACACGCTCTGAAGGGTGCTCGGACAAGATATAATGGCCAATGGCCTGGGAAAGATGGCTTTTCCCCATACCGGTTTTTGACAATAAAAACAAAGAATTTTGCTGGCTATTCTTGCGCGAGGCAAGTGCAAATGAAGCGGAATAGGCAAAGTCATTGTTGCCGCCGACTACAAACTGATCGAATGTAAAATCCTTTTTGAGAAAACGTCCATTATGAGGACGCATATTTATATTGGGAAGCGGCAGCTGTAAATCTTGATCTTTTACTGATTTTGCAGAATTTTTTTGTTCGGCAACCTCAACAGTAAAACCGCAGGACTTGCCGGCTGCGCGTTGTATTTCAGACTCTATAAGCTTGCCATAATGGTCCAGAACCCTTTTTTTGGAGAAACAATTGGGACAAGCAAGTATTATAGCGTCCGGCTTGCCTTTTTTAAATTCCAGCGGTTCAATCCACATTCTGAAACTATGACCGGGAATACGCGACCTGACAGCAGTTTTTACTTCTTTCCAGATAGATTCCATTATGACCCAGGCTCTTATAAGTTGAAAAATAAAATTTTACTTGCTATTTCAGAGGGAAATATCTATAAAGTAACGATTTCAAACGTTTTAGGAGTATTATTTAAGGTTATTCGAAATACCATTGAAAGATGTTTGTAAAGTTAGGGGATCTGCCATATTGTGTCAATCCTGATAAATCCGATTTTCTTTCTGGTTATAAACAAGTTATCAACAATCTATATCGTATTATTTTCATTGATTTAATCAATTACTAAAAAGACAACTCCTCATAAATACAATCATTTTTGAATAAGGGTTTTTCTTTAAGCATTTTAGGCATATCCATTAATATGACCATAATTTCTACAATAATGTTTATCCCTGAAATCTCCCTTTTTCTTCAATTATCTTTGATTTTTATAATAGTAAATTTATTTGAAAAAAAATTCGATGACCTGTAGTATAATAAAATTAGTTGCTAATTTTGATGAATTCGTTAAAAAGTCGAATTCATCAGGTGTTTGGTGTTTAGTATTTTGTGTTTTGATTGAAATCTATGCTGATATACCAGCTTGTTAGATCGCCAAACACTAAACACCAGCCGACTTCGCCATAGCAGCGGCCGACTTCGCCAAAGTAGCCTTAGCTACGACGGCTGAAAATACAAAA
>NZ_JAZFTO010000096.1:0-3769 GCF_036446775.1 Candidatus Desulfatibia sp. | reverse complement strand
GCCGGCAGATAGATATTGATGGTAGTTCCAACACCGACCTCGGATGCTGCCGTAATCTTGCCATGATGTTTTTTTATGATGGAATAGGATGTCGCCAGGCCAAGCCCCATCCCCTTTTGAGTTCCTCGTTCTTTGGATGAGTAATATGGATCGAATATCATCGCAAGATCTTTGTCAGAAATGCCAACTGATTCCAGCAGCTTCAATCCCGTCCATCTCACCCTTGAGCACAATATCCATCAACACCAGATCAGGATTATGCTCCTCTACTTTCTGAATGGCTCTTTCTCCGGTAATCACAACTTCAGGTACGGAATAACCAAGCTCTTTCAGACGGCTTTCTATGTCTAATGAAACGATCGCGTCATCTTCAACAATCAATATCTGTGCTTTTGACATTGCTCTAAATCCTTGATTTGTAGTTTGTTCTTTTGAATTGGATATGAAATTGGGTTCCTTGTTTTCTGATTATTTCAATTTTGCCATCGAGCTGGCGTTCTACTAAAATCCTGACCAAATACCAACCCATTGAGTCTGTATTATTCAAATCCAGCTCTTCCGGTATCCCTATACCGTCATCGCTGACTGTTATTTCAAATTCATCTTTATTAATTAATCGGAATCCGACGCTAATATTTCCTTTTCTCTCCTGAGGAAATGCATGTTTTAAGGAATTGGAAACCAGTTCGTTGATAATCAATCCACAAGGAATAGCATTTTCAAGGTCTAATGAAGCATCCTTGATCTCAGTATTTAGTCTAACTCTGTTTGTATCAACCCCATGGGATGTGAATAAGGCCTTTGCAAGGCTTTTAATATATTCACCGAAGTCGATGTTGGCGAAGTCCTTGGACTGGTAAAGTTGCTCGTGAATAAGAGCCATGGATCTTATCCGATCCTCGCCTTCCTTAAACATATCAGCATAAGTTTTATCCTCAATTTTGTCGGCCTGAAGCCTGAGTAAGCTGATAATGACCTGCATATTGTTCTTAACGCGGTGGTGAATTTCTCGGAGAAGTATCTCTTTTTCTCGTAGGGACGCCTTGGTCTGATCCTCTGCCCGCTTGCGGTGTGTTGCAGCTAAGGCCAGGCTCAAAGATACAAAAGCCAGCAAAAGAATAACCAAAACGTATATTGGCAACCAATGAAGTAAGATTGCGGTTTGACGTTCACTCAATGTTTTTTTAGAAATCAATGTAACAATTTTCCAGCTAAAATCCTTACCGGAAAGAATAAATTCACTTGCTTTGAAAGCCTCTCCGGAGCCAGTACTACTCAACATGCCATGACCCAAAGGCCAGACCGTGGCGAACGTGTAAATACCATGATCATTACTGAATTGGCCCACATCCCGGGCTGAAATTCTATTCCAGGCCTCGGTATCACGTTGGGCTAAAGTCCGGTCTTTGCGACCTTTGTACATAAAACCCCATTCGTCTTCAGGGCTGAGCCCTTTGAGCCAGTAGCCTCCGGAATTCAACAACATAAATGAACCAGTCGTATCTGACAACGTCTGATTCAGGTTTTCGATCAGCTTTGCTCCAAAGTAATTGAGCAACACAATGCCACGCTTGCGGTAGTTGAGATGTACCACCGGAGTGCCGAAACGGATCACCGGTTTGAGTGGACGTTCGATCTGACCTCGTTCAATGTTCAAGTCAAAAGGTGACACGAACACGCGACCCGGCTCCAATCCGAAGGCATCGGCAAAGTAATACCGCTTGGCCTTGTTCTGGAGTTTGTTATCAGTTACGATGTAAGGATGGCCTTGGCCGAAATTTATTCGTACGCGCTCCATGCCGGTTTCATCCAGGAAACGAACCTGGTCATAAAGTTTTGAATTTTTACTAAAATCCAGAAAGACTTTGCCTAACTTCTGCCGCATGGCTGCTTGGCCGGTCTCTATCATCTGGTGTAATACAGGATTGACAGCTAAGTAAAACAGATCGGATATAACGCCTTTGACATCGTCATTAGCCATTCTTCGCAACATTTCCACCTGTCGCTGCTCCCCGGTCTTTAGAATCTCTTTTTGCGACTTTAGCTCCTGGAACAAAAAACCAGCTATGATGGAAGTAGCAAGAATCAAAAGGGGTAAGAAAATGAGGAAGAAAGGTTTAGCTGTGTTCGGGGGCTTGCCGCTGTTTTTCATATTATTGAACCTCCCGCCGCGAATCATTTTCTGTTATCCAAATCAATTTTCAGCACAGATCGAAGAGGTACCGATAAATCATAATCGCTTCAGGAATAATAAGAGATACAGAAAAGATAGTGTATTAAAGTATTATCTTTAATTTAAAAACGCATGTCAAATTATATTGGTTTATGGCTAAGATTTAAAGGGGTTAGGGTGATGATTTCGAGTCCTTATCTTCAATTTTCAGGGGAGGACTGCGTAGTTGATGCTCACAGGAGTGACAAATGGAAGCCGATCAGCAGTTAAATTATGCCGGCGTAGGTCTCTTTCCGGAAACAGGTCCTTTGTGTAGCATCTCCCCAGCGTTCTCTTTCTGCAAGCAGTTGCAAAAACAGCGCGCCGTTCTTTACCACTCTTCCACCCACAACATCGACACCGCGGGCAAAAAGTGGGTCCGGGAAATATCCCGCCGTAGGACCGATGATGGAGACAAATGCATCCGGTGAACAGTGGGCCAGAATTTCATCCAGTGAATTGTTCAAGATGGTCGTACTGGTGCATAAAATCTTATTGCATGTGCCCAATTTCGTCGCGTCCAGGGTAATTGGCAGATTCGGAAATTTTTGAATCAACTGATCTTTTTTTTCAATGACAACCAGTTCCGCGCCGGCTTGCTTAATGGTCTTAATCAGCCCGAAGAATAAACCGACCATGCCGACCCTGTCTCCTGCGGAGACCGACAACAGCCCCAGTGAATCGGTTGCAGAATCAACCGCGAAATTGGTCTCCCTCATAACATGCTGACAAATTGCGTTAATGGCCGCCAGACTGATCATCTCTTTAATAGGATCGTCATTGCCAAATTCAAGCGCAAATACCCGCGGGTTTTTCTCGATAAAATCCGGCGGTTGTAAAGCAGTGTATTCTTCCATTTTTTCATCAGACAGGAGAACAAAGCTGACGCCGGCCGCCCCGCCTTCCAGGCTGATGGCCATAAACTGGGCATCTTGCGGTTGGCCGCCCTTATAGAAAGGCGGGAAGAAAATGTTTGCTATTGGTGGAAGCGTAAATTTTGTCGTTAATTCCGTGACCAGCTTTCTGAATTCATCTTTTAGACTCATTAATTAATCTGATTTTTCTTGCTGCATCTCAATAATGATGAAGTGCGCTTTATCGGAGGTAAGTGTAAACTCCATATGGGCCTGGCCGTATATCTTCAATGAATCACGCTCTTTTAAAGAGGGATATTGATCAATATTTATGCTGCCTTCAAAGCAGAAGATATATGCCTGGCGACCTTCGTCTAAAATGAAGGCTATACTCTTATCTTTTGCTGTTAATTCAGATATATAGACATTTATATCTTGACAAATATAAAGCGGGGCAAGGTCTTTGTTTTTTGAACCGGATATAATTTGTAATTATTTATTGTTTCTGTCTTCGAAAGAAAATTTATGGAACTCATATCTAACAGGTAGATTGTTTGCCTCTGGTAAAATCCATATTTGAAGAAAACGGCACCAATCATTCTGCTCATTAAGCTCAGAATGCGTCACGCCCGTACCAGCTGAAATACACTGTACATGCCCACGACTAAGAACTTCATGGTTACCAGCACTGTCACGATGTGTA
>NZ_JAZFTO010000095.1:0-6041 GCF_036446775.1 Candidatus Desulfatibia sp. | reverse complement strand
CTTTTGTTGGCGGCATCCATAAGCTCTCCGGCCAGTTTGTCGGCCATACTTTTTTCCGACCTTTTACGCGCAAGGCCGATAACCCACCTTATGCCCAGTGCCGTTCTCCTTGACGGTCGAATTTCTGTGGGGACCTGGTATGTTGAACCACCGACACGACGCGACTTTACCTCAATCATCGGTTTTACATTTTCGAGAGCTTTTTCAAAAACTTTGAGCGGAGATTCCTTTGTTTTTTTCTCGATGATGTCAAATGAATCGTATAGAATTGACTCGGCCAGGCTCTTCTTGCCGTCCCGCATGATTGTCTTAATAAACCTTGATACCAACTTGTTGTTATATTTGGAATCAGGAATAACCGGCCGCTCAGGAACTTCTCTTCTTCTCGGCATATGCTACACCACTTTTTTTATAAGTTGTTTGTAAAGCATTGAAAATCCCTGTCCCGCCTCAAAGGAACAGGGATTTTCTCTAATTGCGATCTTGTCAGTTTTATTTTGCCTGCTGGTCTTCAGTCAGTCTGAATACCTCTACTTGGGCTTCTTTGAGCCGTATTTTGACCGGCCTTGCCTACGATCCTCGACTCCAAGGGTATCAAGAGTTCCTCGCACAATATGATACCTGACACCGGGCAGGTCCTTTACTCTTCCACCACGAACCAGAACAACCGAATGCTCCTGAAGATTATGCCCTATACCAGGTATATATGCTGTAACCTCTACACCTGTTGTCAGCCGCACCCTCGCAACTTTACGCAGCGCGGAATTGGGCTTTTTGGGTGTCGAAGTATACACGCGCGTACACACCCCTCTCTTTTGAGGAGACCCCTTGAGTGCCGGTGTATTGGTTTTCTTCTTTATCCGCTTTCGGCCCTTTCTTACTAACTGGTTGATGGTCGGCATTTTATCCCCTTCTTAACTAGTGTCCATCCAGAAACAGCATCTTTTGGCCCAGGGCTGCGTTTTTCGCTTTTTTGCAATCCTCGGAATAGCGCGCTATGCCTGCGGTTGCAAAAACGCTCTAGCCTTGCCCTGAACCAAAATCTACCATTTCTGGATGGACACTAACTACTATTTTATAACAAGTCTCTTACATTGGCAAAGTTGTTAACGTAAAACAAAAAGCGGTTTATTGTCAAGCGTTTTATATGAAATTTAATACACATTTCACAATTTTATAAAGACGCATTCGACAGGCTTTTTGTTGTTTTAAGCCGTCGCAGCTAAAGCTGCGACGGCTGACTCAGCTCGGCTCAATTTCCACATCCCGGTATACGGCCAAACCGGTTCCGGCAGGAATGATTCTGCCCATTATGACGTTCTCCTTCAGGCCCTTAAGATAATCTTCTTTACCGGCGATACTCGCATCGGTAAGAACCTTGGTCGTCTCTTGGAATGAAGCCGCCGAGATAAAGCTTTCCGTGGATAGCGATGCTTTGGTAATCCCAAGAATAAGAGGTTCGGCCACAGCAGGTTTTTTCCCTTTTTCAATCATATCCCTGTTGGTTTTCTCAAATCTAATTTTGTCAACCTGTTCTTCCGTAATAAAATCCGTATCGCCGGGCTCCATAACTTTCACTCGCCGCATCATCTGACGAACGATAACTTCGATGTGCTTGTCGTTTATGCGGACGCCCTGCAGGCGATATACCTCCTGAACCTCATCGACGAGATAGCGAGCCAGTGCGATTTCACCTTTGATATTCAATATATCCTGAGGAACCGCCGCTCCGGCGATAAGCTGTTCACCCGCCCGGATGTAATCACCCTCATAAACAGTTATATGTTTGCCGCGGGGTATCAGGTATTCCCTCTTTTCACCGACATCTATCGGTGTGACGGTGACTCTCTGTTTCCCTTTTTTGGTGGTTTTTGCAATCGAAACATACCCGTCGATCTGGCTTAAGACGGCAGTTTCTTTAGGCTTACGAACCTCAAAAAGTTCGGCCACTCTGGGAAGACCCCCGGTAATATCCTTGGTCTTGGTTGTTGCCCTGGGCAGCTTGGCAATAACGTCACCAGCCTTAACTTCATCCTGTTCTTCAACCAGCATAATTGCATCGATAGGCAACAAATATCGCGCACTTCCCGACGACCCCGGCAATTTGGCCGTCTTGCCATCTTTGTCCTTGATGGAAATCCTCGGACGTTCCTCGCCGCTTTTGGATTCAATGATCATACGACTCGATTTTCCCGTCACAGGATCAACCTTCTCCTGCATGGTTTTGCCGACTACGATATCTCCAAATTTAACGGTTCCTTTAACTTCCGTTATTATCGGTGTTGTAAACGGATCCCATGTAGCCAGAAGATCACCGACCTTAACTTTACCGCCTCTTTTGACCACAACATGAGCACCGTAAATGACAGGGAACCGTTCCCGTTCCCGTTCCTGACCGGTATCCCCGACGATGGCTAACTCGCCACCTCGCCGGTTCATCACCACAAATTCGTTTTTGCCTTTTTTGACCACATTGAGATCAACATACTCCAGCGTGCCGTCCACCCGCGCCCTGATATCGGCCCGTTCTACTCTACGACTGGCCGTCCCGCCGATGTGAAAAGTGCGCATGGTCAACTGGGTTCCGGGCTCCCCGATGGATTGGGCCGCCAGTATTCCAATGGCCTGTCCGATTTCAACTATGCCGCCATGCGAAAGATCCCGGCCATAGCATTTTGCACAAACACCGTTTTTGGTCTTGCATGTCAGAACCGAACGTATCTTTACACTGGTTATACCTGCATCTTCAATCAAATGCACGGCCTTTTCGTCCAAAATTTCTCCGGCCTTAACAATCATCTCGTCGGCAAACGAGTCAATAATATCTGTGACAGACACACGCCCCAAAATACGTTCATCAAGGCGCTGAATGACTTCACCGCCCTCCATCAGGGATTCCACCTCAACCCCAAACGTCGTTTCACAGTCTTTGTCCAAAACAATGCAGTCTTGGGCAACATCCGCAAGGCGTCGGGTGAGGTACCCTGAATTCGCCGTTTTCAGTGCAGTATCTGCCAGTCCCTTTCTGGCACCATGGGTCGAAATAAAATACTGCAGCACGGAAAGGCCCTCTCTGAAATTTGCACTAATCGGCGTTTCGATGATTTCGCCTGATGGCTTGGCCATCAGACCGCGCATGCCGGCAAGCTGCCGCATCTGATCTTTGCTGCCTCTGGCACCGGAATCCGCCATCATGTAAATGGGGTTTAAACTTTCCTGGTCGGCAGGGCGGCCGTCCTGGCCGGTCTCCGTGCCCTTTCGCATCGCATCCATCATCTCGTCGGCAACATCATCGGTTGCTTTTGCCCAAATATCTACAACTTTATTATATTTCTCACCCTGCGTGATAAGCCCTTCGGTATACTGTCGGCCAATCTTTTCAACCTCCTTTTCCGCTTTCTTCAAAATATCCCATTTGGCTGCAGGAATGATCATGTCGTCAATGCAAATGGATAGACCGCCTTCAGTCGAATATTTGTAACCAACATCCTTCAACCGATCGGAAAGGATAACCGTCGCTTTGGGACCCAGGTTTCTATAGGCGTAATCCACGAGTTCGCGAAGTGTCTTTTTATCCCTAACATTGTTGACCATAGAGAAAGGAATTTCGGGCCGCTTCTTTATGACCTTAAAAATATGATAGGCCTCATCGGCAAAAATAACGCTGCTGACCTGATCTGCTTCAAGTGCGAAAACCTCATCGGTATCATTATCTGTAGCATTAAATCCCCGCATGAATTCGTCTTTCCGCAAAAGCCCCAGAATCCCGTCATTATCTTTACCAAGAGTCTGGGAATATTTCTTTACCATATCCGTAAATTCTGCTCCCTTGTGGATCTTATCAAGAACTTTCTTGGCTTTGGCTTCTTCCGCAACCATAATATGGCCAAGCACTATAATGTTGCCTTTGGGTATGATCTCCCACAGCAGAATCCTGCCGACAGTCGTATCGTACCGTTCGCCGTTCATGCGAACGACTATTTGAGCATGCAGGTCAACTTTCTCGTCATCATAGGCACACCGAACCTCATCGGCATTAGCAAAAACCTTGCCTTCGCCCCGGCCCCCGGCAACCCCCCTGGTCATATAGTAAATGCCAAGAACAATATCCTGGCTCGGCACAATAATCGGGCTCCCGTTGGACGGTGAAAGGATATTATTGCTCGACAGCATCAGTACCCGGGCTTCAATTTGCGCTTCCACTGAAAGGGGAATATGAACCGCCATTTGATCACCGTCAAAGTCGGCATTAAACGCTGTACAGACAAGCGGATGAAGCTGTAAGGCCTTGCCTTCAATCAGAATCGGTTCAAAGGCCTGAATGCCCAGTCGGTGTAAGGTGGGAGCGCGGTTTAAAAGCACCGGATACTCCTTGACGACTTCATCCAGGGTGTCCCATACTTCCGGAATCTCCCGCTCCACCATTTTTTTGGCGCTTTTTACGGTGGAAACAAGCCCTTTTTGTTCAAGGCGGTAATAAACAAATGGTTTAAACATCTCCAAAGCCATCTTTTTGGGTAGACCGCATTGATGGAGTCTGAGGTTGGGCCCCACGGTAATAACGGTTCGGCCAGAATAATCGACCCTTTTTCCTAATAGATTCTGCCTAAAACGCCCTTGCTTGCCTTTGAGCGTATCACTCAGAGACTTGAGCGGTCGTTTGTTTGTTCCCGTAATGACTCGGCCGTGGCGGCCGTTATCAAAGAGAACGTCTACCGATTCCTGGAGCATTCTTTTTTCATTACGGACGATAATGTCAGGCGCTTTTAGGTCGATAAGACGTTTAAGGCGATTATTACGATTAATGACCCGGCGATAAAGGTCATTGAGATCCGATGTGGCGAATCTTCCCCCCTCAAGGGGAACCAGCGGACGCAGGTCCGGCGGCAAAACCGGAATGATATCCATTATCATCCAGGCCGGATCGATTCCACTACGCCTGAAAGCATCGATGATTTTTAGCCGTTTGGATAGTTTTTGACGCTTGGCAACTGAACCGGTGGAGACAATTTCGCTTCTCAGCTGTTCGTGTACGGCATCAAGATCAATCATTTCCAGCATTTGCTTGACTGCCTCTGCTCCAATGCCGACCTCGAACTTTGATCCCCAGGTTTCTAGTGCCTCTCGATATTTATTATCTGACAGCAGTTGCTTGCGGCTTAAATCAGTATCTTTGGGATCAATAACTATGTGACTGTCAAAGTAAAGAACCTTTTCAATGTTTTTGAGCGTCATGTCCAACAAGTTGCCGATTTTGCTTGGAAGGCTTTTCAGGTACCAGATATGGGCACAGGGGGTGGCGAGCTCTATATGCGCCATGCGCTCCCTTCTTACCTTGGATTGAATGACCTCTACGCCACATTTTTCGCAAATGACACCTCTGTGTTTCATGCGCTTGTATTTGCCGCAGTTGCATTCATAGTCTTTGGTAGGGCCGAAAATCTTGGCGCAGAACAGTCCGTCCCGTTCAGGCTTAAAGGTTCGATAATTGATTGTCTCCGGCTTTTTTATCTCTCCATGAGACCATTTCATGATTTGCTCCGGTGATGCCAGGGCAATGCGAACAGCTGTATAACGTTTTGGATCCGTTGGCTTGGCGAAGAAATCGTATAGAGTGTCCATTTTTTTTCCTATTTATGGGGTTTAATATTTTATTGATACCCTAATCGAGCCAAAACTCGATTAGGGTATTACTCTGCCTCCAAAAGAGTCACGTCTAAACCCAAACTCTTCAGTTCTTTTGTCAGGACTCTAAAAGACTCGGGCAGGCCTGGTTCCAGAGTATTCTGCCCTTTTACTATCTTTTCATACATGCGGGTCCTTCCGGCCATGTCATCCGACTTTACCGTTAAAAATTCCTGGAGGGCATGGGCCGCACCGTAAGCCTCCATGGCCCAGACCTCCATTTCACCCAAGCGCTGACCCCCAAACTGAGCCTTGCCGCCAAGCGGCTGCTGGGTCACCAGTGAATAAGGCCCAATAGACCGTGCGTGTATCTTATCATCAACAAGATGATGGAGTTTCAATACATACATTGTACC
>NZ_JAZFTO010000094.1:0-6500 GCF_036446775.1 Candidatus Desulfatibia sp. | reverse complement strand
GGCCGGTGAAAAGGCTTATCAACAAACCGGCAACTGGCTGCCTGATGAGACCCTGGAGACAATCAGGGCCCACGTGGTCGCCATTAAAGGCCCTTTGACAACTCCCGTTGGAAAAGGGATCAGAAGTTTGAACGTGACCATTCGCCAGATGTTGGATCTGTATGCCTGCGTGCGTCCTGTCAAGTACATTGACCCTGTTCCCAGTCCCATGAAGAGACCGGAAAAGGTTAATATGGTTGTATTTCGTGAGAACACGGAAGATGTGTATGCCGGCATTGAATGGCAATCCGGCAGTGAGGCTGCAGCCAGGGTTATATCGTTTCTAAAAGATGAAATGGGGATTTCGATTCCATCTGATTCCGGTATCGGTATAAAACCCATAAGTGAAAAAAATACCAAACGACTGGTGGCCAGAGCCATTTCTTATGCTCTTGAAAACAATCTTGAAAGCGTAACCCTGATGCACAAAGGCAACATCATGAAATTTACGGAAGGTGCATTCAATCAATGGGGCTACGAAATCGCCGGAGAGAGGTTTGGAGACCGGACCATCACTGAAGATGAACTTTTTGGAACATACAATGGTAAGCGGCCGGAGGGCAAAGTAGTCATCAAAGACCGCATTGCCGATATGCTGTTTCAGCAAGTACTGCTGCGACCGGATGAATACCAGGTTATTGCTACGCCCAATTTGAATGGAGACTACCTTTCAGATGCACTTGCCGCTCAGGTGGGCGGCCTTGGAATGGCGCCGGGTGCTAATATAGGCGACAAGTGTGCAGTTTTTGAAGCTACCCACGGTACGGCGCCCAAATATGCCGGCCAGGATAAGGTGAATCCGTGTTCTTTGATCCTCTCGGCGGCGATGATGCTTGATTACATGGGATGGAAAGAAGCGTCACTTTTAACCAGCAGAGCCTTGCAGGCAACCATTCAGGACGGTACGGTTACATATGATCTGGCCCGTCAGATAACAGGAGCCACGGAGGTAAAATGTTCGGAGTTTGCCATGCGGATGATAGATAAGATGGAGAAGCTTTGAGGCTGCCACCGGAAACTCGTAATATATTGAGCCGGCTTACCGGAGTTATTAAAGATGTGCTTTTCCCGGCACAATGCCTGGTGTGCGGAGCTTTTTTCCATCATGATCTTCAGAATAAATCCTGTCTGTCTGCAGAAGTCCTGCAGGCTGGAACTGCTCCTGATTTTGAGAAGGTGATGGCACCTTTTTTATGCAGGGTATGTTCAAAAGATTTTGTTGCCGCAGTATCTCCGATGTGCACTGTGTGTGGGATCATGTTTCAAAGCCGTGAAGGGGAGGACCATATTTGCGGTGAGTGCTTGACGTCCCCAAAACTATTTGGCATGGCTCGATCATTAGGTGCTTATGAAAGGGCGCTTATGGCGGTGATCCACCGAATGAAATATGCCGGCAAGGTTCAGGTGGCAAGGCCCCTTGGAAAGCTTCTTTTTTTTGCTTTTATCCGTTATTGGGGGATAAGCCGTATCGATCTTGTCATACCTGTTCCGCTGCATGCAAGCAAGATAAGGAAGCGGGGTTTCAACCAGTCATTCCTGCTTGTACGGGGTTGGGCGTCCATGGCGGAAGCTTTAAAAATTGAATTGCCGTTTATCAAGGTTGACGGGCGTATCTTTATCAGAAAAAGATGGACTGAGCCACAGACCGGTTTAGATAAAAAGAAACGGTTGAAAAATATCAAAAATGCTTTTGGCGTCAGTGAATCCGCTAAAATGGAAGGAAAGAGAATACTGCTTGTGGATGATGTCTACACCACCGGGGCAACGGTGAATGAATGCGCAAAGGTGTTGTTGGGAGCCGGGGCCAGGCGTGTTGATGTGCTGACACTGGCACAAGCTTTATAAATGATTACTTTCGGTGATGTATGGTAAAGAAAATCTTGGAAATAGAAGAGCTTGTTCAAAAAGCCAACACACTGCGCCGGTCTGGAAAATGTCTTGTGTTTACCAATGGCTGCTTTGATATTTTGCATGTGGGGCATATCCGCTATCTGGCGGCTGCCAGGTCCAAAGGCGATGTTTTGGTGGTGGGATTGAATTCCGATGAATCTGTAAAAATTATCAAGGACGAACAACGGCCGATCATGAACCAGGAACAGCGGGCAGAGATCCTGGCCGGCCTGTGGTGTGTGGATTATATAACAATTTTTAATGAGCCCGATCCGTTAAAACTGATCAAGGTCATAATGCCTGATGTACTGGTAAAAGGGGCCGACTGGAGAGAACCAGATATCATTGGGGCTGATGTTGTTAAAGCAAAAGGAGGAAAAGTGGTTAGGGTTTCGGTAGTTCCCGATATTTCAACGTCCCGGATTATAGAACGGATTGTTAAAAAATATCGATAAGAGGCAGTTGCAAAACGTTCCCTTTTGCTCTCCGAGGCGTAGGCTCGCCTCTACGAACCGGAGGCCCAATTTCGGTGTCAGACTCATCCCGCGGAAGCGAGATTCGAAATACTCAAAGTATTCCTGTATAAGATCCCGCCAGCAAGCTTGCGGGAGTTTCATAAAATCGTAACACGATTTTATTGAGAAGTTACATTTCTTGGAGCTATTGGTGTGATTGTAAAGCAAACAGATGGTGTTTCGTTTTTCCAATTTCCAAAGCTTACTGGGCTTGCCGATGTCCGTCATGGTGTCTTTACAAGGAATGCCGGAGAAAGCCAAGGGGCATACCGGAGTTTGAATGTAAGTTTCGGTGTGGGGGATGATAGCCGTAATGTTAAACAAAACCGGAAAATTATTTCACGATGTATAGGGGGAGACGACCTTGTTTTCATCAATCAGGTTCACGGGACCCGAGTTCTGACTTTTAAAAATGAGAGTGAAGTCGGTATGGCGGTTGCGGTAGATGATTTTTCTGAAAATTCACATGCATACATTAAGAATGGAAAGAATGGCGTCTATGCATCTGGTTCCAGTGATAAACTTGTTGGCGATGCTATGGTGTCGAATATTCGCGGGAAATTTCTGGCGGTGCAAGTGGCCGATTGCCAATCCGTGCTTATGTATGAGCCTGTTCGGCAAGTGATTGCCAATGTTCACGCCGGGTGGCGCGGCAGCATTAAGAATATAGTCGGCCGTACAATAAAGACCATGGAACGAAAATTCGGCTGTTGTTCCCGTAATATTGTGGCAGGCATCAGCCCGTCGCTTGGACCGTGCTGTGCGCAGTTCGTTAACTATCAAAAAGAAATCCCTGCAATGTACTGGAAGCACAAGGACGATAGAGATCATTTTGATTTCTGGTCCATAAGCCGTGACCAGCTTTGCGATGCAGGCGTCTTGATTGAAAACATAGATGTAAGTCAGGTTTGTACAAAGTGTGATACCGGCAATTTTTTTTCCTATCGCGGAGAAAAAAACACCGGAAGATTTGCATCCGTTATTGGGCTAGCATGATATTAATAAATTTAAGCAATGTGTAGTTTCCTATTCATAAATGAGGGATTTTTTCGATGAGCAAGGCCGCACAAGGGTTTTCGCCCGAGGCGTACGTAAGTACGTTGAGGGCGGAAACCCGCGGAGAACGCCGCTCATCGGAAAAATAACCATTTATGGATGGAAACTAAATAGGTAACAAGCAAATGTTTCAGGAAAATGTTCAGATTCTGTGGAATAAAAAGGTAGGACCTTCATATTACCGCATTGGTTTAACCTGTCACCAAGGCTATGGCATGGCCAAACCAGGGCAGTTTATCATGCTGCGTCTTCCCGAAAAGACTGCTCCATTCCTGCGACGCCCTTTTTCTATCCACAGGATTATAACCACCGATGGCCGCGCAACGGGCATTGAACTGCTTTACAAGGTGGTCGGAGACGGAACTGAAAAACTTTCAAGGTGCAGGCCAGGTGATCGTGCAGATATTCTGGGTCCGTTAGGCCATGGCTTCTCTGTTTCTGATCATTATCAACGCATCGCTATTGTCGCCGGCGGCATCGGGGCTGCTCCCATGCTTTTTTTGGCTCTATCCTTGCAAGCAAAGGGTGTTGATCTTTCGAAATGTGCTGTTTTTCTGGGTGGGAACTCAAGGGATGATTTGTTGTGTAGGGATGATTTCAACCGCTTGGGAATTCGGATACATATTACTACAGACGATGGCAGTGCAGGAGACCAGTGTTTTGTTACCCACCCGCTGGAGATGGCGTTGGAGAAGAACCGGGCGGATATTATTTGCGCCTGCGGTCCAATGGAGATGCTTAAATGTGTTGTCGGGATAGCTGAAAAACACAGCATACCATGCCAGATATCCATAGAAACAATCATGGCTTGCGGCATGGGGGCTTGCCTTGGGTGTGTGGTTGAAAAAAAAGACGATGCATCCATATATATGCATGCCTGTATGGATGGGCCTGTTTTTGATGCCGACACCCTAAAATTTAATTGACTTGCACAAAATCATGTGTTACTGCCTCTACTTTCAAACGGTCCATTTGGGCCTTTTCCTTGTCCTAAAAGGCGTTCTTTTGCATGAAAAAAGAGAGCTTGCGCACTCTCAAGGATCTGGCATATTACAGTAGTCTTGGATTGTCGGTGGTCCTTTCAATCTTTATCGGGCTGGCTGTAGGTATATACCTTGACCGTAGCGTATTTAATACAACCCCATGGCTTACGTTGATTTTTCTTGGGCTTGGGATTGCAGCAGGATATAGAAATATTGGACTTGCAATAAAAAAAAGCAGAAAACTCTGACAGGAAAGATATACTTTGGAGATTCAGCAGCGCATCTTGAAATTCGTTACCCGTGCAAATTGGATTTTGTTATTTGCAGCAAGTATCCTCGGGTTCGCCTTATTACCGCCTGATGTTGCGCAGGGGATTTTATTTGGGGGCCTGATCGTCACCATCAATTTCCACTTGCTGTCCCGCACCCTGAAAACGGCCCTCACTCCTCCTCATCTTTCCTCGTTGAGCGCTGTTTTAGCTAAATATTATCTTCGCTTTATTGTTAGCGGTTTCATTATATTTGTGCTTATATCCGGTCACTATGTTAATCCATTAGGTCTGTTTATCGGTCTTTCGGTTGTGGTTGTTAGTATAACCATAGCAAGCATGTGCGAGTTAAAGCATCACATTTTCAAGGAGGCAACTTAAGGTGGAACAGCCCTATCTTATTTTTGTAAAGCTGTTTGAAGCGATCGGCCTTGGAAATTTTGCGCAGGCCTATCCCCATGTCATTTATTCTTGGGTGGTCATGATCATACTTATTGCTCTCAGTGTTGTCGCCGCCAAGAGCGTGACACTGATTCCTTCAAAAGCACAGAATGTATTTGAAATTCTCATTTCCGGAATGGAAGAATTCATGATTGAAATCACCGGGGAAGAGGGCCGGTGGCTCTTTCCCCTCATCGCTACGGTATTTATTTATATTTTTGTAGCCAATTTGATCGGACTTGTACCAGGATTTATGCCGCCGACTGCCAGCCTGAGCACAACCTTATCATGTGCGCTGGTGGTGGTTATTTTTACCCATGTTATCGGTATTAAATATCACGGTGCGGCCTATATAAAACATTTTCTGGGGCCGGTATGGTGGATGACCCCCATTATATTTCCTATAGAGATCATCGGTCATGTGGCACGGGTTTTGTCACTGACATTTCGGTTGTTTGGCAACATGATGGGTCATGAACTGGTGTTAATGATTCTTTTCGGTCTGGCCGGTGCCTTTTTTGCTCCGCTGCCCATCATGGCCCTGGGTATTTTTGTTGCGCTGGTGCAGGCTTTTGTTTTCTTTTTGCTTTCAATCATGTACTTTGCCGGTGCCATGGAACATGCGCACTAATTAAACGGTTATGAATTCGTAAAAAGTAAAAAACGACTTTTTACGAATTCATAGTATATAAGAAAATAAGCTATTATTTGTTTGTTATTAATGGGAGGAAAGGGAGAAGCCAAATATTAATCTAAAAGGAGTAGAGTATGGAAGCACAAGCATTACAGTTCTTCATCGCTAGCGTGACTGCGGCTGGTTTCGGGATTGCAATTGCCGCTTTTGGTTGTGGTATTGCACAGGGGCTTGGTCTGAAGGCCGCCGTCGAAGGTATTGCCAGGAATCCCGAGTCTTCAGGTAAAGTAACGGTTACCATGCTGATCGGTCTGGCGATGATCGAATCGCTGTGTATTTACACGCTGGTTGTTGCTCTGATTCTTATCTATGCACATCCACAGGCAGAGGCGATTGCCAAATTGTTTGGCGCCGGTTAATAACAGTAAATCTATAAGTAAACAAAAACAGGGCTGTGCCCGTAAAAGGGCGCGGCCCTGCTTTTTTTTGATCTTGAAAACTTGGTCTTATGGGCCAGGTCAGAGATACCCGGCTCTGCCTTGGAGTTTTGTGTCTAAAATCACAAATTCCAAGCACCAAACATTAAATAAATAACAAATCACAAGCACCAAATTTCAAATAAATCACAAATTCCAAGTCTCAAATTCCAAACAAGGGCTAAAACTATTTTTTT
>NZ_JAZFTO010000093.1:0-6857 GCF_036446775.1 Candidatus Desulfatibia sp. | reverse complement strand
AGGCTGAGGAAGCACTGTTGAACGGTATGCTAAAACAGGAGAGAGGGGGATTAACCTGAACTTTGGCATATCAAGAGCACTATTTATCCAATTCTCAGGGTCGCAAGAAATACCAATTTTCTTTTTTTCAAGGAGTTTACTGAATTCCCATAGAGAAATCGCAGACAAAAGCATCTCATCATATCTATCCGTATTTCCAACTATTCTTTTGACCTTTTGTGATAGCTTTTGGGGATTCATGTGCCACCAAATCCAGGTATGTGTATCGAGCATATATTTCATTTGCATGCATCCCACATTTCCTCACCCAGGGGTGAAACAATATCATTTTCGAAAACAAGGGCATCCGCAAGCTTGCCTGGTTTATGATTCGAAATAGAATCTCGATATGGAATTATTTGCGCCAGTGGCTTACCACGTTTTGTGATAATAATAATTTCTTGTGTTTTCGCAACTTGATCAATAATTTTCAGCGCATGTGCCTTAAATTGGCTTATTCCCATGGTTTGCATATAATCACCTCCTTTTGACAAAAACATAATAGTCAATTAAAGTGGTCAAGTCAATAGGAAATGTAATGGGCACACATTTTAAAGGGCAGAACATGGAAGTGAGAGGCCGGAACTTTATCCAGGCGAATAGGCAAATTTGGAAAATTTTCCAGTCGATTGAATATTATTGAATTTTTAAAATTCACTGCGAGCATATACACTTAAAATGCACATAACAGGGAACTTTGCACAAAAAAATGTGATAGTCCGGGTCATACACTTTAACTATTCTCTATTTTTTTTGCTCTTTGCCGTAAAATCATTTTGCCGCTTTTGGAATAAAATCGTAACACGATTTTATTGCCTGACCATAAATGAAAAAATCAAAAAAATCAATGCTTAGTACCACGTAGAAAATTGCTTAGTTAAAATACGTACTCGGTTGCTGCCGTCTTCGCAGTGCTTCGCCGGCCAAGGGATGCTTGTTGCTGGATGCGGGTTTTAGGTTTTTGACAGGATTGACTGGATCTATTGCTTTCAGTTGGACAGGCAGGAAAGAAAAAAAATCTTGAAAATCCTGTAGATCCTGTCTAAATAGGTGGAAATAAAGCCCGTTTAATTGCTGCTATACATTACAATACAAATCGGGTTTATATTCGGCATATTCTTACCCACAAAGAATATGATCGAGGAACTTGGAGGAAATAAGGAATGAATGCGCAGCTAAAAGAAATTGCTAAAGTTTGGCCGGATATACAGAATATATTTTCTGTGCCGCATAATGAGAAAGACTACAAAAAATTGGTCAATCTCCTTGATAGTCTCATTGACGAAATTGGCAATGATGAATCCCATCCCTTAGCTTCATTGATCGAGACGCTTGGGAGTCTAATTGAAACATATGAAGCCCACAAACTTCCTGAAATAGAGGGCAATCCGGTGGATGCGCTCAAGACCTTGATGGAGGAACATGGCATTAGACAATCAGATCTGCTTGAAATTGGAAGCCAGGGGGTAGTATCTGAAATCATATCTGGAAAACGCCAGCTCAATATCCGTCAAATCAAAGCTTTGGGTAAACGCTTTAATGTCTCCCCGGCAGTGTTTGTATAAACGGAAGACCTAATCGAGATAGTACCTTGGCGGGTATTTCTGGAACAACTTTGGCAAGGAGATATTTTTAAAACATAGGAATATCGGATCGTCATAAGAATTCGTGGGTTGGCTTAATTGAAATTTTTATATTGGACCCCGGTACCATCTGCCGGCCTGTCCCGGTAATTTCACGGGGCCTGTCCCGGTAATTTCACGGGGCCTGTCCCGGTAATTTCACGGGGCCTGTCCCGGTACCTCACGCCGGGGGGCCTGTCCCGGTACCCCACGGGGCCTGTCCCGGCAATTTCACGGGGACCTACCCCGATTAAATAGGATGGGGCATTTAATTGGGCAGGCGGGGCCCCGGTAACGGGATCTACGCTTTGCTCCAACAGGCAGGTTTGACCCCGTTACCGAACTATGACTTTGGGGCTAAGGAACCATTTAAATACTTATGTATAACACTGGAAATAAGTGTTTGATATGGAATACCTTCTTCAATAGCCCTTATCTGAATTTGATGATAATCCTTTTGAGTAAGACGAAGATTTATACGCTTGTTTTTTTTTAAGGTATTTCGGGCGGCTGCTATTGCCTTCTCTTTTTCTTGATTGATATTTTTAACAGGCTGCCATTCATCACGTTCGATTGATTCCATCAAGTCTTTTTCTTCTTGATCAATGGGTTTAAAAGCCTTTTTACTTAATTTTTTCATTATTCCCCCTGTAAACCGTAACGTTTTGTATATTTCCGGCTTGGAAAGGCAGTTTTTAAAAAAATTTCGTCATCTTTTTCTACAAAAGGTACAATAACAGCATAGTTCTCTATTTCCAGAATATACATTTTTTGACTAGATCGTCCCGGATTCTCCTCAATTCCAAGTATCTTTACTGATTGAATCAGATATGCAATTTCCTCGAAAGAAATCCCACGCTCATGCTTCAAAATTTCATTTTTTTCAGAGCTCCAATTGAAATATTTCATGCTGTAAATATATGTTTATGTCTGCCTTTTGTCAACACTAAATGCGGTTTGGAAGATTTGGATGGAAACAGAACGACAGTATTGAGGGGCCGGGAAGCGCGAACCGAAGGACTATTTCAAAGCCTCAAAATTTAACGGAGCAAGCATCCAAAATCAGAACAAATGCTCAACCCTTAAAGGCAAACTTCCAGCGAAGCTGGATCTTAGTTTGATTTGGATTGCCGTCCTTGCCCCGTTAAACCTTGAATTGTTTAACCGGGGCCAGCAATCCAGATCAAAGCTCTGCGATCTCTGCGACTCTGCGGTGAATAATTTTTTACGGAAAGTTTACCGCTATTGTTTTTTTTATCGAACTGTTATAGGAAAATGGAAGCAACTGAAACGGAGCGCTACGCTTGACGAGCACTTTGTTTGAGGAGCGTCCTGTCGGACTTGAGGGAGATTGAAAGATCTATGAACAAAAAAGTACCGATTGCTGTGGTCGGGATGGCCGGCATTTTCCCCGGAGCTCCTGACCTCGACACTTTCTGGCACAATATTGTTAACAAAATCGATGCGACCGGCGAGGTTCCCCCCCACCGCTGGATCGTCGAGCCGGACACGATCTACGATTCCGAGCCCGGGCCGGACAAAACCTTTTCAAAACGTGCCTGCCTGATCCATGATTTTGAATTTGACCCTGACGGATTTGAGATTGACAAGCAGCTTTTGCAAGCGCTGGATCCGCTTTATCACATTGTTTTGCATACCGGCCGCAAAGCTTTGTTAAGCTGCGAAACCACCGCGCTAAACAAAAAAAACACCGGGGTTGTTCTGGCCGCCATTGCCCTGCCCACCGATGCTTCATCTTTTATAACCAGAAAAATTTTGGGTGCTTCTTTTGAAGAAAAACTATTCGGCCATATTGGCGCAGAAAATATTGAGCACCTTTCCAGGGAGCAGTATCTGGCCGGCAAAGTCACCAGCCTTCCCGGCGCTGTCCTGGCCGAAGGTTTAGGTCTTGGCGGCGGAAGCTATACCCTTGATGCCGCTTGTGCCTCATCTTTGTACGCCGTTAAACTGGCCTGTGACGAACTCTGGAGCGGCCGGGCCGACGCCATGATAGCCGGAGGGGTTTCCAGACCGGAATGTCTTTATACTCAGGTCGGTTTCAGCCAGTTGCAGGCTCTATCTCCTTCAGGCCGATGCGCTCCCTTTGATGCCGGCGCGGACGGCCTGGTTGTGGGAGAAGGGGCCGGCGTGCTGGTTTTAAAACGGCTCGACGATGCCTTACGCCACCAAGACAATATTTGCGCTTTAATCCAAGGAATCGGCCTTTCCAATGACATGCGCGGCAACTTGCTGGCCCCGGACAGTGAAGGCCAGGTGCGGGCCATGCACAGTGCTTATACCGCCGCCGGCTGGTCGCCCCATGATATCGACCTGATTGAATGCCATGGTACCGGCACACCGGTGGGAGATGCGGTGGAACTGCAAAGCTTGAAAAACCTATGGGGCCCATCCGGCTGGGCTGCGGAGCAATGTGCCATCGGATCCGTCAAATCCATGATCGGCCATCTTTTGACAGGGGCCGGTGCCGCCGGAATGATCAAGACCCTTTTGGCCTTAAAACACCGCACACTGCCGCCGTCACTTCACTTTAAGCAAGCACCGCCAAAAAGCCCGCTGCATAACAGCCCTTTTCGGGTACAGACCAAAGCGGAAAAATGGATACCCCGCGAAAACGATCTCCCGCTGCGTGCGGCGGTGAGCGGATTTGGATTCGGAGGAATAAACGGCCACCTGCTTTTTGAAGAGTGGAACCCGGAAATCGAAAACTGTCGATTGACGATCAAAGATCATCGTTCAGCGGCCGCAGAGCGTCAAGCTCCCATCGACCGGCCCTCTTCCGACATTGTCCCTGTTGCCCTGGTCGGCATGGCAACTCATTTTGGTTCTTTAACTAATTTACAAGAATTTAAGGAGGCTATTTTCAGAGGTGACTCGATTATCGCAAAGCGTCCCATAAACCGCTGGAAAGGTTCCGATAATATTGCAGAAAAGCATCTGGGCCTGCCGCTTTTAAACGGTGGATATATAGATGATCTTTTACTTGACACCGCCGCCTTTGGCATACCCCCGGCCCAGATCCCGGATATCCTCCTGCAACAGCTTCTGATACTTAAAGTCGCTGCCGCTGCCATGGAGGATGCCGGGCTTCCACAAAGACAGGAGCGCCCGCGCATGGGTGTTATCATTGGCATGGAATTTGATTTTGAAGCCACTGATTTCCACCTGCGCTGGAACCTGTATAATTCTGTTCAGAAATGGAGCAAAACAAAAGGCTTTGATCTTGATGATCAAGCAGCAGCCGTCTGGCTTGAGTCACTGAGAGACTCCTGCGGTCCGCCCCTGACAGCCACCCGAACGGTTGGTGCCCTGGGAGGGATTGTCGCCAGCAGGATTGCCAGGGAATTTCGTTTTGGAGGTCCCAGTTTTAGCGTCTCCTGTGATGCGGCTTCCGGCCTGAAAGCTCTTGAAATCGGGGTCAGGTCTTTGCAGCAAAATGAAATTGACGCGGTTCTGGCAGGCGCCATAGATCTTTGCGGTGATGTGCGCAACGTCATCTCTGCCAACAGCATAAGGCCATTTACCAAAAGAGAGGAAGCGCGCCCGTTTGATCAGTCCGCCGACGGGACCCTGCCGGGTGAAGGTGCTGCGGCAGTTGTTCTCAAAAGGCTTGACCAGGCCGTTAAAGACGGCGACAGAATATATGCTGTTATTAAAGGGGTCGGAAATGCAAGCGGAGGCGGCATTGGCCGCAACTCTCCTTCCAAAGACGCTTATCTTCTTGCGCTGCAAAGGTCCTTTCAGGATGCCGGCCTGGCTCCATCATCGGTCAGCTTTATTGAGACCCACGGCAGCGGCAATCCCGCCGAAGACCGCATGGAAGCAGAAGCCCTTAACACTTTTTTTGCACAAAACCGGGAACCGTGTGCCGTCGGATCCTTAAAACCTAACCTGGGACACGCGGGGGCTGCCTCCGGGCTGGCCTCTTTGATTAAAACCAGCCTTTGCCTGTACCAGGAGATAATTCCTCCTCTGAAAAATTTTGTCAAACCCGCGCACCAAATTCGGGTTGGCAGCGCCTTGCATATACCTGCTTTCCCGCAGTACTGGATGCGAAACAGAAAAGACGGGCCTCGCAGGGCCTGTACCAGCGCCATGACCCCTGACGGCAACTGTATGCATGTTATCCTCGAGGGTTTTGAATATGAATCCGTTGAGCTTATACCAAAGAAGGTCGCCGCAGAAAGAACAAATCCCCTGGGATTCAAACATGTGGGACTTTTTGTGCTGGAAGGCGAACATAAAAGCGACCTGTTAGAGAACCTTGAGGCCCTTGAGGTACATATTAAAAACATAATGAATGCACCCGGCCCGCATCCATCTTTTGAAAAATCCGGCCCGGGGAAGGCAGCAAAAATCGAACTTGCCGCTTATTCCTGGTATCAAAAAAACAAATTTGATTCAACCAAAAAAAATGCGCTCTCCCTAATAGCCGGCGATTTTGCACAACTGGAAAAATATATTATTGACGCGCGCCAAGCAGTTGCATCCGCAACGCCCTGCAGCATGAACGGGCCGGGCGGAGTATCTTACACCCCCGCTCCCCTGGGGCCCCAAGGTGAAATAGCATTTGTCTTTCCCGGCTCCGGCAACCATTACGTTGGAATGGGACGCGGCCTGGGTGTCCGCTGGCCGGAAATTCTGCGTAAAATGGACGCGCAAACCGGACAGCTAAAGACTCAACTTATTCCCGAATGTTATGTCCCGTGGGGGACGGCATGGATGCCGGGATGGGAAAATGCAGCCCATGAAAAGATTGCTTCCGACCCTCTGCACATGATTTTCGGCCAGGTCGTGCACGGGTGTGTGGTCGCCGACCTGGTGGGCGGCTTCGGTCTGAAACCCTCGGCGGTTATCGGCTACAGCCTGGGTGAATCCGCCGGGCTCTTTGCCATGGGGGCCTGGCCCGACCGCGGCGAGATGTTAAAACGCATGCGTGCAACCGATCTTTTTTCAAAGCAGCTGGCCGGACCCTGCCGGGCCGCTCGTAAAGCCTGGAATATACCGCCGCATGAAGAAGTAAACTGGTGTGCGGCGGCCGTGAACCGGCCCTCTGCTGCGGTACAAAAGGTAATCGACAAATTACCCTTTGCCCGGCTGCTGATCGTCAACACCCCTGATCAGTGTGTTATCGGCGGTCGTAAAGATCAGATTGAAGCTGTTATCAAAGAACTTGAA
>NZ_JAZFTO010000092.1:0-12713 GCF_036446775.1 Candidatus Desulfatibia sp. | reverse complement strand
GACGACGGATGTTACCGGGAATTTGATGCTTCCGGAAGGCGTGGAGATGATCATGCCCGGTGACAATGTGACGATTACGGCGGAGTTAATAACGCCGATCGCGATGGAAAAAGAGCTCAGGTTTGCCATCAGGGAAGGCGGCCGGACGGTCGGTGCCGGCGTGGTCAGCGAAATTATCGAATAACGAAAGATATATCATGATAGCAAATACAAAAATCAGGATCAGACTAAAGGCGTACGATCATAAGCTTTTGGATCAGTCGGCAGCAGATATTGTGGATACAACCATCAAAACAGGAGCAAAAGTTGTTGGGCCGATCCCGTTGCCGACACGGATTAATAAATACTGTGTTTTACGGTCTCCGCATATAGACAAAAAATCCAGAGAGCAGTTCGAAATCAGAACCCATAAGCGGCTCCTGGATATTCTGGAACCGACGCAACAAACCGTTGATGCGCTGATGAAATTGGATCTTTCTCCCGGCGTAGATGTTGAGATAAAACTTTGATGGCGTCGTAAAAAGTCCCATCTACTGCGTTGTAGTATTTTTTCAGACACTCGGCATACGACATGTATGGCCTCGTTCCTGAAAAAATACTACGCCTTGTATATGAACCTTTTTACTTAGCCATCTATAGTTGAATTTGTGACTTTTTACGAGATCATCAACTTTAGCTGAAAAATTTTTTAAAGCTATCTGAAAAAGTGAAGAATCGTTATGTGTAAAGGATTGATTGGGAAAAAATTGGGGATGACGGGGATTTATACCCCGGAAGGTGAGCGCGTGTCGGTAACGGTGCTGGAGGTCGGTCCGTGCGTAATTACCCAGATAAAAACTACGGCGACTGATGGATACAATGCCCTTCAGCTAGGTTTTGGCGAGCAAAAAGCGTCCCGGATCAACAAACCTGTTGAAGGACATCTAAAAAAGAGCGGACAAAAGAGCTTTGCGTTTTTGAGGGAAGTCTCTGTAGATAATCCCGATGAATTCAGCCTCGGCCAGACCATCAGCCCGGATATGTTCAAAGTCGGCGAACGCGTTGATATTACCGGCAGGAGCAAAGGAAGAGGGTTTGCAGGTGTCATCAAACGACACGGGTTTCATGGCGGCAAAAAGACCCACGGTAGTCACAGCCATAGAATTCCGGGCTCCATCGGTTGCAGTGCAACCCCTGCTAAAGTTATAAAAGGCAAGAAAATGCCGGGTCATCTTGGAAATGAACGCAAGACGGTTCGAAATCTGGAAATTGTCGACATCAGGCCGGATCAGCACCTTATAATGATAAAGGGTGCGGTGCCGGGTTCAATATCCGGACTGGTCTTAATTAATAAACCCAAGTTCGCTCAATAAGCAAATAAATTCCAATTGAGTGCATCTGCTCAATGGGAAGTTATGGAACTTTTACAAACAGAAAGTTGAATGAGAATATTATGGCAGTCGTAGATATTCTTGATAGTAATGCGGAAAAAATTTCACAGGCGGATCTTACAGACGATATATACAATCTGCCCGCGAAATCGAGCATCTTGCATGAAGTCGTAACCATGCAACTTGCCAGCAGACGTGCAGGCTCTGCGGCTGTAAAACATCGCAGCGATATAAAAGGCAGCCGCCGGAAACTATTCAGACAGAAAGGAACCGGCCGGGCACGTCGCGGCGACATTAAGTCTCCGCTACTGCGAGGCGGTGGTTCTGTTTTTGGCCCTGATCCAAGGTCTTATGCTTACAAGATGCCTAAAAAGGTCCGAAAGCTTGCGCTTAAAATGGCCTTGAGCATCAAACTGCGGGATAACAAGCTTGTCGTGCTTGACAAATTGGAACTTGAAGAGACCAAGACCAAAGAATTTTTGGAGGTTGTCAAGGCACTGGATATAAGCAGTGCCTTGATCGTGACCGATCAAAAGGATGAACGGCTGGAACTTTCATCCCGAAACGTCCCGGGCTTCAAAATCATGCGAGTCGAGGGATTGAACGTATATGACATCCTTAAATATGAAAATTTAATCCTGCTCGAGTCTACCTTGAAAAGCATTGAAGGGAGGCTGCTTTCATGATTCAGCACGATATTATAAGACGCCCGGTAATTACTGAAAAGACCAGTATCCAAAAAGAAGTTTTCAATCAATTTACGTTGGAAGTCGACCGCGGAGCCAATCGGGTTGAGATAAAAAAGGCCGTCGAAGAAATCTTCAATGTCAAAGTGGCCCGGGTCAGGACCATACAGGTTAAGGGCAAGACCAAAAGAAGAGGCTGGATTGTAGGAAAACGCAGGGACTGGAAAAAAGCAATTGTAACCTTGATGCCCGGTGAACGGATCGATTTTTTTGAAGGAGCTTAAAGGGATAATATAATGGCTGTAAAAAAAGTAAAACCGACCTCTCCCGGAAGAAGGGCGCAGTCATATCCATCATTTGACGAAATTACAAGCACAACTCCCGAGCAAAGCCTGCTTAGGGTTATTAAGAAAACCGGAGGGCGCAATGTCCACGGCCGCATTACCTGTAGACATCGTGGAGGCGGGCATAAACGGCATTACAGAGTTGTTGATTTTAAGAGGGATAAGATAGGGATTCCGGCTAAGGTTGCCACAATAGAATATGATCCCAACCGATCAGCAAGAATCGCACTTTTGCATTACGCCGATGGCGAGAAGCGGTATATTCTGGCACCGGTTAATCTTAAGGTCGGTGATAACGTAATTTCCGGGCCTGAAGCCGATATTAAACCCGGCAATACGCTTCCGTTGATTAATATTCCTCTGGGTACGCATATTCATAACATTGAATTGCATCTGGGCAAAGGGGGGCAGATTGTCAAAAGTGCCGGGACCTATGCCCAATTGATGGCCAAGGAAGGCCGTTATGCTTTGATTAAACTTCCATCCGGTGAAGTTCGCATGGTGCTTTTAAAATGCAAAGCCACCATCGGACAAATCGGGAATGTAATGCACGAGAACATATCTTTGGGTAAGGCGGGCCGCAAGCGCTGGCTCGGCCGGCGGCCAAAGGTTAGAGGTGTTGCCATGAACCCGGTCGACCATCCCATGGGCGGGGGTGAAGGCCGATCCTCGGGTGGACGTCATCCTTGCAGCCCGTGGGGCGTACCCACAAAGGGCTTTAAGACTCGTAGGAAAAGAAAAAGCAGTCGCTTGATTGTAAAAAAACGTAAATTATAGCCGTGCACAGTATAATTAACACACAGGAGAAGATATGCCCCGGTCGTTGAAAAAAGGTCCGTTTATTGATCCAAAACTTTTAAAGAAAGTGATTGCCTCCCAGGAAACTCGAAGCAGCAGGGTTATCAAAACATGGTCGCGGCGGTCGACAATTGTTCCTGAAATGGTTGGTACTACGCTGGCAGTTCACAACGGAAGAAAGTTTGTACCGGTATTTATCACAGAGGACATGGTGGGTCACAAATTGGGTGAATTCTCTCCAACACGTACGTTTTATGGGCATGCTGCCGACAAGAAATCTAAATTGAGAAGATAAGAACCTGACAAAGGAACCTATAAATAATGGAAGTTAAAGCTGTATCAAAGTATGTGCGCATTTCCCCTCGGAAAGTTCACATAATGATTGATACCGTCAAGGGCAAACCGGTAGAGACCGCCCTGGAGATACTCAAGTTTATGCCTCAAAAAGCGGCATCCATTGTCGAAAAGATTATTCGCAGTGCCGTATCGAATGCAGATCAGCATCCGGATATTGACGTAGATTCACTGGTTATTCGCAACATCATCGCTGATCAGGGCCCGACGTTGAAGCGTTTTAAGGCCAGAGCGCGCGGCAGAGGAGCACGGATATTAAAAAGGACTTCTCATATCACCGTTATCTTAGCAGAAGATACGATCTAAAAGGGGGATACAAGTTTGGGACAGAAAGTAAATCCGATAGGGTTCAGATTAGGAATTATCAAAACTTGGGAGTCACGGTGGTATGCCGGAAAGAAATACGCTGATTATATCCTTGAAGATTATAAAATCAGACAGTTTATCAAAGACAAACTCTACCACGCTGGTATTGCCAAAGTGGAAATCGAAAGATCTGCCAAGCGTGTAAGGCTGCGGGTATTCACTTCCAGGCCCGGAATTGTCATCGGCAAAAAAGGCGCTGAGATATCTTTGCTCAAAAAAGAACTTGAAAAAATAATATCTTATGAAGTTCTTATCGACATTCAGGAGGTCAGAAAACCTGAGCTTGACGCCCAGCTTGTGGCCGAAAATATTGCCCTTCAGATAATCAGAAGGGTTGCTTTTCGGCGTGCCATGAAACGCGGAATTTCTTCGGCAATGCGATTTGGTGCCGAGGGAATTAAGATTATCTGTTCAGGACGCCTGGGCGGTGCCGAGATGGCCAGAACAGAACAGTACCACGAGGGCCGGGTGCCGCTACATACTTTAAGGGCTGATATCGATTACGGTTTCACTGCGGCCCGAACAACTTATGGTATTATCGGTATCAAGGTATTTATTTTTAAGGGCGAGATTTTAAAAAAAGATCCGATCGAAGTTGAGGCTGGTTGATCGAACTGGTGTTTTGAGGAGATAAAGGACATGTTGAGTCCCAAAAAGGTAAAATTTCGGAAACAACAAAAAGGCAGAATGAAGGGGGTTGCATACCGAGGCTGCAAACTCGATTTTGGTGAATTCGGGTTGCAGGCTATAGAATGCGGCTGGATCAGTGCCAAACAGATTGAGGCCGCACGTATTGCTATGACCCGGCATGTTAAAAGGGGCGGAAAGATATGGATAAAAATATTTCCGGACAAGCCTTTTACCAAAAAACCTGCTGAAGTCAGGATGGGGAAAGGAAAGGGAGCACCAGAAGGCTGGGTTGCAGTTATTCGTCCCGGAAGAATCCTTTATGAAATGGAAGGAGTCGATAAGGAGACGGCCAAAGAAGCACTCCGGCTGGCTGCGCACAAACTTGCAGTAAAAACAAGGTTTGTTGAGAGGAGCGATATCTATTGAAAGCGAGTGAGGTTAGAGAATTGAGCCTGGAAGAAATGCGCCGCAAGGTAGCTGACCTTAAAGAGGGGCTGTTTAATTTGCGGTTTCAAGACGAAATCGGTCAACTTGAGAATCCTCAGAAAATGAAGCAGACCAAGCGTGATATTGCCCGCATCAAAACCGTCATAAGAGAATCGGAACTAAAAAACAATACGGATACAGAATAGCTGCCATGGAAAAGCGAAGATTGAGAAGACAAATGATCGGGACGGTTGTCAGTGATAAGATGGACAAGACCGTCGTTGTGCTGGTTGAGCGGCTGGTTAAGCACCGACTTTATCATAAGTACATCAGGAGACGTTCGAAATTTGCAGCGCACGATGAACATAATGCCTCCAACATAGGCGACAGGGTGTTGATAATCCAGACCAGACCGCTCAGCAAGACCAAAAAATGGCGTGTCGGCAAGATAGTCGAAAAGGCGGTCTGAATATAAAGGAAAACGGAACAGATGATCCAGTCAGAGACGAGATTAACGGTGGCAGACAACTCAGGAGCCAAGGTGTTGTATTGCATCAAAGTTCTGGGAGGTACCCGCAGGCGATATGCAAGTGTTGGGGATATCATTACTGTATCTGTCAAAGAAGCGATACCGAATACCAAGGTCAAGAAGGGAGAGGTATTGAGGGCTGTTGTGGTGCGTACCAAAAAGGAAATCAGACGGCCGGACGGGTCATTTATAAGGTTTGATGATAACTCAGCGGTTTTGATTCACCCCAACATGGACCCCATCGGAACACGAATTTTTGGACCGGTGGCAAGGGAGCTGCGAGCCAAAAGATTTATGAAAATCATTTCGCTGGCTCCGGAAGTATTATAATACCCTAATTGAGTCAAAACTCAATTAGCAAATAAATTCTTCTTTTCAACAGCAGGTGAATATCGACTTTAGCATGTCGGGGGCCTGTAGGGAATTGAGTTATGCTATCTGCTAAGTGCCATATAAAAAAGGACGACAAAGTTAAAGTTATTGCCGGTAAAGACAAGGGTAAGATCGGCAAAGTGATGAAAATAAATAGAAAGAACAACCGGATTGTGGTTGAAAATATCAATATCATGAAACGACACGTAAAGCCGGGTGGTCAGCATCGCCAGGGTGGCATTATCGAAAGTGAAGGCCCGATCCAAAGGTCCAACGTAATGTTGATGTGCAATAAATGTGTGACACCCATACGTATCAAAATGAAACGTCTGGAGGACGGAAAAAAGATACGTGTCTGCAGAAAATGCGGCGAAATCATTGATTCGTAACCCCAAGGTTGCTGGCGGAGGAGTTTAATGCCGAAGTTAAAAGATTATTATCATAAAGAAGTTGTTCCCAAGCTGGAAGAAACCTTTAAGTACAAAAATATCATGCAGGTTCCGAAACTTGAAAAGGTTGTTTTGAATATGGGTATGGGTGAAGCGATTCATAATATCAAATTGCTGGATTCAGCCAAGGAAGAGCTAAAAATCATTTCAGGTCAACAACCGGTGGTAACGCGGGCCAGAAAGTCTATCGCTGCTTTTAAGCTAAGAGAAGGGATGCCCATAGGCTGCATGGTCACATTGCGGCGCACGCGGATGTATGATTTTTATTACAAGCTGGTGAACATCGCCCTGCCGCGTGTTCGAGACTTCAGGGGCCTTACGGCTAAAGCAATGGATGGTCATGGGAATTATAGCCTGGGAATCAAAGAACATATTATTTTTCCCGAGATTGATTATGATAAAATCGATAGAATAAAAGGGCTGAACATCTCTATTGTTACAACCGCCAATACCGACGAAGAGGGCCGGGAACTCTTGAGATTGTTAGGCATGCCGTTTCGAAATTGAAGAGTCCAAAAAGAGGGGGATAATTTGGCGAAGAAAGCGTTGAGAATGAAGGCTTTGCGAAAACCCAAGTTCAAGGTAAGAAGTTACAACCGGTGCCCGATTTGCGGTAGACCAAGGGGCTTTCTGAGAAAATTTGGAATTTGCCGTATTTGTTTTCGAAATCTTGCTTCACACGGCAAGCTTCCAGGCGTAGTAAAGTCAAGCTGGTAAAAATTATAACAACGGAGATAACCATGTCGATGAGTGATCCGATTGCGGACACGCTAACCCGAATTAGAAATGCCGGAAAGGCAAAGTTCAACAGCACTGATATTCCCGGATCAAAGCTTAAAACCGAGTTGGCGAAAGTATTAAGGAGTGCAGGTTTTATAAGAAATTATAAATTTATAAAGGATGACAAACAGGGCATCCTGCGCATTTATTTAAAATATGGTCCTGGACAGGCTAATGCAATTATGGGCCTTGAGCGGGTCAGCAAGCCGAGCAGGCGAGTCTACGTGAAAAGTAAAGATATAAAGCCGGTGCTCAACGGTATGGGCATTGCGATTTTATCCACATCAAAAGGCATTATGACGGACAAAAGGGCCCGGAAAGAAAATGTCGGGGGCGAGATCCTCTGCAATATATGGTAAGTTTGCCACTATGGCGAAGTCGGCTTGTTTGAGAAGCGGCCTAACGGCCTTGAGGGGTATTGATAAAAAGCTTTTTTCCCCTAAAGCGAAGCGATCCTAAAGCATAACGCTCTTCAAGCATAGCGGTCTTTTTTAAAACGGCAAATGATTAATGACCATTGACAAAAGGGAGCAACAAATGTCTCGAGTAGGTAGAAAACCTATTCCGATACCGGATAAGACAAAGATTACTTATAAAGACAGGGTCGTTACGGTTCAGGCTGCAAAAGGCAGTCTCACAAGAACCGTGCATCCAGCTGTCGATCTTAAAATAGAAGATGGCGTTATCAAAGTAATCCTTGTAAAAAAGGACAGGAACAGCCGTGCCTTGCAGGGTCTTACCCGCAGTCTCGTGGCCAATATGGTTACCGGTGTCAACAAGGGATTTGAGCGCGTTCTTGAAATTAACGGTATCGGCTATCGAGCGATACTAAGCGGCAATCGTATTGAATTGAATCTGGGATATTCCAATCCGGTTAATTTTGATCTTCCCGAGGGTGTTGCCGCTACTGTAGATAAACGCAACAACATAACGCTTGGGGGTATCGACAAGGAACTGTTGGGGCAAACTGCTGCTGCAATTCGGAGGTTGAGGCCTCCGGAACGCTATAAGGGTAAAGGGATCAAGTACGCTGAAGAGCATATCCAGCGCAAAGCAGGCAAGGCCGGGGTTAAAGAAGTCTAGGGCAAATTTGAAGTTTCAATTGAGCGTATACGCTCAATGGAAATATAGGTTTAAGGTGTAGAAAATGGGATCGTCAGCTGTAAGAAAACAGGCTCGTATCAAAAGAAAAAAACGAATTAGAAAGAATATTTTTGGCAGCAAGGAGCGGCCGCGACTTAGTGTTTTTAGAAGTTCCCAACATATTTATGCACAGATTATTGATGATACGCGTGGAGATACTATTGCAGCGGCATCGAGTCTGGAAAAGGTCGTTAAAGAACAACCTAAATTTGATAATAAAATTGCTGCGGCAAATTATGTCGGCAAATTGTTAGGGGAACGGGCCGTTACAAAGGGGTTGAAGAAGGTGGTTTTTGACCGCAATGGATTTTTGTACCACGGTAGAGTTAAAGCTGTTTCTGACGGCGCGCGCGAAGCAGGATTGGATTTTTAGCGATTTATCAAAGAGTGAAGGAGGCCATGCCCTTGTTGAAGCAGGATAAGGAAGAAAGTCAACTAATCGATAAGGTTGTCTATATCAACCGGGTTTCAAAAGTAGTCAAAGGTGGTCGCAGGTTCAGCTTCAGTGCGATCGTTGTCGTCGGTGACGGTGAAGGGAGTGTCGGTTTTGGACTTGGTAAAGCAGGAGAAGTCCCGGAGGCCATCCGCAAAGGTGTAGAAAAAGCCAAAAAGAACATGGTCCAAATTTCCCTGAGTGAAGGTACAATACCTTATGTGGTTATCGGCAAATATGGTGCCGGGAGGGTTTTATTGAAGCCTGCGTCCGCAGGTACCGGCCTTATTGCCGGCGGTGCGGTGCGGGCTGTGCTTGAAGCTGTCGGCGTTCAAAATATCCTGACCAAGTGTATGGGGTCACACAACCCTCATAATGTCGTCAAAGCCACCATTGAAGGACTTTGTCAATTGCAGAGCAGGGAGCAGGTGGCTGCCAGGCGTGGTTTGGCAGTGGAAGATCTGTAATCAAAAGGAACTATATATGTCCGGTAAAATAAAAATAACTCTTGTTAAAAGTATGATTGGAAGGCCGGAGAAACATCGCCGGGTATTGCGCGGCATGGGACTGACAAAGTTGAACCGGACGGTTGAGCTTGAAGATACTCCCTCCATTAGGGGGATGGTGCATAAAGTGTCGCATTTGGTTAAGACCGAGGAGATGATCGATGAAGCTAAATGAATTGTCACCGCCGGCCGGATCACGCAGACCTCGGAAGCGTTTGGGGCGTGGTGTCGGGTCAGGAACCGGTAAAACCGCCGGCAGGGGGACAAAGGGACAGAACAGCCGCAGCGGCGGCGGTGTAAGACCCGGTTTTGAGGGCGGTCAAATGCCGATCCATCGCCGTCTGCCTAAGCGTGGATTCACAAATATATTCAAAAAGAAAATAGCAGTTGTTAACATACGTGATCTTTCAAAATTCGAAAGCGGCAGTGTTGTAGATGAAATAGAACTTGTCCGCATGGGCTTGGTGAAAGGCCGCAGAGATGGTGTTAAACTTTTAGCAAACGGCAAGATCGATATCCCGCTAACCGTCAAAGTTCACGCAGCCAGCAGGGGCGCTATTGAAAAGATCAAAGCTGCGGGCGGCCAAGTAGAGGTTATATAATATGGTTGGCAGCGGGTTTGGCAATATCTTCAAAATACCCGAACTGAAAAAAAGAATACTTTTTACGTTTGCGCTTTTAATAGTATATCGTATTGGTGTGCATGTGCCGACCCCGGGTATCGACAGGATTGCCTTGTCGGCATTTTTTAAACAAACAGCGGGGACGTTGTTAGGGCTTTTTGATATGTTTGCAGGGGGTGCCTTAGAGCGCTTGTCTGTGTTTGCCTTAGGGATCATGCCGTATATCAGCGCATCTATTATCCTGCAGCTTCTAACCGTAACAATTCCACATCTTGAACGCCTTTCAAAAGAAGGAGAACAGGGCCGCAAAAAAATTACACAGTACACCCGTTACGGAACCGTCCTGTTAAGTATCATCCAGGGATTTGGCATTAGTGTCGGACTTGAGAGTATGACGTCGCCGGGCGGTGCTCCCGTGGTTATCCACCCGGGCTGGGAGTTCAAACTGATGACCGTCATGACCCTGACAGCCGGAACCGCCTTTATCATGTGGCTGGGAGAGCAGATTACCGAGCATGGTATCGGCAATGGTATCTCTTTGATTATTTTTGCCGGCATTGTTGTTAGAATGCCCACGGCGATCGGCAATACCTTCCGTCTGCTTTCAACGGGAGATATGGGGATATTCGCCGTACTTATTCTGACTGGGCTGATGATTCTGGTTGTGGCATTCATTATATACATGGAGCAGGGTCAACGCCGCATACCTGTTCAATATGCCAAAAGAGTCGTCGGCCGGAAGATGTATGGAGGTCAGAGCACTCACATCCCGCTGAAGGTGAATACAGCCGGTGTTATCCCGCCGATTTTTGCTTCATCGATTATCATGTTCCCGGCAACTTTGGCCAGCTTTGTAACGATTCCATGGATGAAGCAGATGGCCGATGCGATGAGACCGGGCAATCTGATGTATGAAACGTTGTATGTTGGGTTCATATTCTTTTTTTGCTATTTTTACACCGCGGTTACTTTTAATCCTGAAGATGTCGCCGACAACATGAAAAAGCAGGGCGGGTATATTCCGGGTATTCGTCCGGGTAAGCGTACGGCGGATTACATTGATAGAGTGCTGACCCGTATTACACTGGGCGGTGCAATGTATGTTTCGGCGGTATGCGTGCTGCCGTCGATTCTGATGACAAAATTTAATGTTCCTTTTTATTTTGGCGGTACGGCGCTGCTGATCGTCGTAGGCGTGGCGATCGATACGATTGCCCAAATCGAGTCGCACATGCTGGCCCGCCATTACGAAGGGTTTTTAAAGAAAAGCGGTTCCAAACCCAAAGGTCGATTTTAATTTGGTGATTCTATGATCATCTAATAAAATCGTAACACGATTTTATTGGAATATAAGGGGGCAGGGAAAAATGCCAAAAGAAGAGGCGATTAAAGTAGAGGGTACAGTGCTTGAGACATTGCCCAATGCGATGTTCAAAGTCGAGCTGGAAAATAAGCACCAGGTACTTGCGCATATTTCCGGAAAGATGCGCATGCACTTTATCAAAATTCTGCCTGGAGATAAAGTGACGGTTGAGCTTTCACCATACGACCTCTCTCGTGGCAGAATAACATACAGATCAAAGTAAATGGATGCTGTATTCCGGACAAATTAATAGTTATCAAGTTTGTGCATCTAATTGCAAGAATTCACGATGAATCGGGATTTCCGCGACGCGCCAATAAACATCCGGAACAGAGTATCGAAAAGAGGAGTACCAAGGATGAAAGTCAGGCCATCAGTTAAGAAAATGTGCAACAAGTGTAAAATCATCCGTAGAAAAGGGGTGGTCAGAGTAATTTGCCAAAATACCCGGCACAAACAGCGTCAAGGATAAGGAGGATAAGCTTTGGCTAGAATTGCAGGCGTAGATTTACCAAGGAATAAGCGGGTTGAGATCGGACTGACATATATTTATGGTATCGGACGGGTTACATCCAACCGGATACTACAAAAGCTTGATATCGATCCTAATACTAATACGGACAAGCTGTCCGAGTCTGAGGTCAACAGTATTCGCAAGGCAATTGACAGTGAATATAAAGTTGAAGGTGAGCTGCGTACGGAAGTTACCATGAATATCAAAAGATTGATGGATTTGGGATCATATCGTGGTCTTCGTCATCGAAAATCTCTGCCGGTTCGGGGGCAGCGGACAAGCACCAATGCACGTACGCGCAAGGGACCCAAACGGGCCGCCGTCAAGAAGAAAGCCAGAGTCAGTAAGAAGTAAATTGTTCAGCGATAGAGGTTAAAACATGGCCAAGAAAGTTCGTTCCAGAAAGAAAGAAAAGAAGAATATCCCCAGCGGGATAGTACATATCCAGTCAACGTTTAACAATACAATTGTTACCATAACGGATCCTGGCGGTAATGTTGTAGCCTGGTCTAGCGCCGGCGTTCAAGGCTTCAAGGGATCGCGTAAGAGTACGCCTTTCGCCGCCCAGCTTGCGGCAGAGGACGCTGCCAAAAAGGCCATGGAGCATGGGATGAGAAATGTGGAAGTGTATGTTAAAGGGCCTGGAGCCGGCCGGGAATCAGCACTGCGGTCACTGCAGGCTGCGGGGTTCAATGTCGTGATGATTAAAGATGTGACGCCGATTCCACATAATGGATGTAGACCGCCAAAGAGACGCAGAGTATAATTTATTTAAAATTGAAAATCGAAGATTGAAAACTTATTGCGAATCAACCGTCAATCTTCAATAAAAAGGGGGAAATACTTGGCACGATATACAGGTTCGGTATGTCGGCTGTGCCGACGCGAAAACTTAAAATTGTTTCTAAAAGGAGATCGCTGTTATGCTGACAAATGTGCTTTTGATCGGCGCAGCTATCCACCCGGACAGCATGGGCAGCGTCGGGGCAGAAAAATTTCCGATTACGGTATCCAACTTCGAGAGAAA
>NZ_JAZFTO010000091.1:0-2082 GCF_036446775.1 Candidatus Desulfatibia sp. | reverse complement strand
ACGATTCCCTTCTTGTGAGCGTAGTGCAGGGCCTCGCAGACTTGTGGGACAATCGCAAGCGCCTGGTCTGATGTAAGCTCACCTGCCTGTATTACGTGTCGCAGGTCGGTTCCATCGACAAACTCCATAAGAAAGTAGTACAGGCCGTCTTCGGTATGGCCAAACTCGTGAACCGTTACTATTTGGGGATGGTTGAGCTTGGCAAGAGATCGTGCTTCGCGTGTGAATCGTTCGGCAAAGGCCTCAGACTGACCTACCTCCGGCGGTAGGATCTTCAGAGCCACCAGCCTATCAAGCTGTTTCTGCCGGGCCTTGTAGACTGCTCCCATGCCGCCGACCCCCAGCAACTCGATAATCTCAAGCTGGGGGAACTTCTCCCCTAGTGCTCTGTAAAAATTAAATAGTCGTATTCGATATATCCGATAACAACTCCGTAAACTATTATTTTTTTACGGAGAGCGTTATGAATAAAAAGTACATTGTTCGTCTAAGTGACGAAGAACGCCGGGAGTTGGTTGAGGTAATTAACAAGCTCAAGGGGACATCGCAAAAAGTAAAGCGTGCACAAATATTGCTTAAGGCTGATGCCGATGGCCCCAATTGGCCTCACTATCAAATTGCCGAGGCTTTTTTATGTCGCTTCAGAACAGTAACGAAAGTTTGTAAATCTCTGGTGGAAAGAGGTTTTGACATAACTTTGAATGGTAAGAAGCGTGATACGCCGCCTCGTGCCAAGTTGCTCGATGGCAAACAGGAAGCAAAGATCATCGCACTCAGGTTAGGTGAGCCGCCGGAAGGTTATAGCAATTGGTCGCTACGGCTTATTGCCGAGAAAGCAGTTGAATTAGAAATTGTGGAATCCATCAGTCATACGACTGTAAGTAGCACGTTAAAAAAAATAAAATGACGAAGCGGAAAATCCAGTATTGGGTGATACCGCCGGATAAAAACAGTGAATTCGTAGCATGTATGGAAGATGTCCTTAATGTCTATTCCATGCCATATGATCCGGATTTCCCTGTGTTATGTATGGATGAACAGCCGGTGCAACTGCTCAAGGAAACGCGAAACCCAATTGGGGCCACTTTGAATCATCCTCGTAGAGTGGATTATGAATACGAACGTGCCGGAACAGCCAGCATATTTATGTTTACAGAACCTTTGTCCGGCTGGCGTGATGTAAACGCTCGACCTCAACGAAAAAAAGTTGACTGGGCTATTGAAATGGCAGATTTGCTTGAGGGCCGCTATGCCAATGCGAAAAAGGTTCTTCTGGTATGTGACAATTTAAATACTCATACCAAAGGGGCTTTCTATGAAGCTTTTCCTCCGGAGCAGGCACGTAAGTTTGTTGAAAAGATCGAATTTCACTACACGCCCAAACATGGCAGCTGGCTCAATGTCGCCGAAAACGAACTGAGTTCAATGACGCGACAATGCCTGAAAGATAGAAAGATGACAAATATTGATATGCTGAAAAAGGAAACGAGTGCGTGGGCTACGAATTCCAATGAAAAACAGAGAGGTGTGAACTGGCAATTTAAAGTGGAAGATGCCAGATGTAAGTTACGGTCGCTATACCCGAATATTTAATCTTTACAAAGCACTAGGCTGACATATACCGGCCTTTCAGGCCTCACCAAGAGCCCCAAAGGGGCGCCATATATCAGCCCAGGCCGCCAGCCCCAAGTCAAAGACAATACGAACAAAATGCCAGCCCCGAAGGGGCGCCACATATCAGCCCAGGGTGAAACCCTCGGTCACAAGGTTGCACCACCAACAGAGCCCTGAAAGGGCGGCACAAAACGACAGGATCGAATTGTTCGTCAGACGTCCCGCTTCACCCCGCGCAACGCCAACCTGTTGGAGCGAATATTTGAACCGGTGTTTATTGACTGATAGTTGCACTCTGTGCGACCGAAGTTGCAGTATGGCCCGTCTTTTTGCCGACATCTTTATTAATAGGGTGTGGGCAGGTTTTTGTTAAATTGTGACGGGCTGACAATGCTCAATCGCATTCTTGCAGATATGGTTGTGGTAATCCATTTCTTGTGGATTCTGTTTATGATCTGGGGGTTCGGA
>NZ_JAZFTO010000090.1:0-13053 GCF_036446775.1 Candidatus Desulfatibia sp. | reverse complement strand
TTTTAGTGTGTTTGATGTCCTGGGTGTTGTCGATTGCGGTGATCTTTGTTTCAATCCCATCCAAAGCGATGAGATGGTAACGCAGCTCCGGCAACATGCCGCTCAGATACTGGCAGCCGATAAAATTATGCTGACTTTCGGCGGAGACCACTTTATCGCGTTGCCTTTGCTGCGGGAACATGCAAAAAAACACGGCCCTGTTGCTTTAATTCACTTTGATGCACATACGGATACGGAAAGAGAACAGGATCAATACAATCACGGCACCATGTTTTTTCATGCTGTAAATGAAGGCATTGTTGCAACAAAACGGGCTGTGCAAATCGGTATTCGCTCGGAGTACATCCGGGAAGATCACGGATTTACGGTTCTGGATGCAGCCTGGGTAATGGATAACAGTGCCGGCGATATCATTAATGAAATAAGACGTGTGGTCGGGGAACACCCTGCTTATCTCACGTTCGATATCGATTGCCTGGATCCGGCTTTTGCTCCGGGAACCGGAACGCCGGTGGTTGGCGGTCTGTCGACTGATTTAGTACTGAAGATTATCCGCGGGCTGGTGGGCTGCAACCTGATCGGCATGGACATCGTCGAAGTCTCCCCGCCGTATGACCATGCGGAAATAACGGCACTGGCCGCGGCCACACTGGCTCTCGAGTTTCTTTACGTGCTAGCGGCAAACAGGAAAGAGGCTTGACCCATAAATTTAATGCCCGCAATTGGTCGAATTTGGCCGGCAATATGATGACCGGTTAATTGTCCAATTGATTCTCCATATCCAGCAGTTGCTGGTTAAACCAAATAAGTGCAGGATCTTTGGCATACAGCGGGTGCCGGATCAAATTGAGCTGAAATTTTGGGAAATTCTTCGGAAGCTCCACCAATCGTAACGCCAAGATCTCGGTCAGTTTGAGGGCCAGCCGGCGAGGCAGTGTCATGACGTAATCGGTTTCTGCCAAGGTCAGCGCCGCGGGCAAAAAAGCTGCGGTCGTAACGCTGCATTTCCTCCGAATATTTTGTTTTGTTAACCATTGATCCAAAAATGTAAATTTAAACGGCGTGCCCAATATCGAAAGGAAAATATGGTACGTTTCAGCAAACTGCTTAAGGGAAATGCGATCGCCGATCTTTTTGTTTTCTCTGCGGACCAGGCACACCAATGAATCTTGAATCCAAGTCCGGCTCAGCAGATTTGGGGGGATATCCATAAGGCCTTCGACGCCTACGATGAAATCGACATCGCCACGGGTGAGTTTGGACTCGGGCAACTCATAAGTCAATATTTCAGCCATAACGCTGCAATGGGGAGCGACCCGTTCCAGGCGCGCCATGAGTTTCGGCAGCACCACGCATTCAAAATATTCGGTACCATAGATAACGAACTTTCTGTCACTGTTCGCCGGATCAAAGGGCTTTTGTGAATAGAGGGTGCGTTGAATTCGGTTGAGCATCTCCCGAATCGGCAGCTCCATTTCCAGAGCGCGGGTCGTCGGCATCATCCCCTGTTCCGTCCGTATCAAAATCGGATCATCCAACACGGCGCGCAAACGGTTCAACGCATGGCTCATTGCTGATTGGCTTAAAAATAACTTTTCAGCAGCTTTTGATACATTACGCTCGCTTATCAGGACATCAAAGAATACCAATAGATTTAAGTCGAAGTTTCGAAGATTAATGTTCATGATAGTACTCCCGTCCTTGTGGGTGTCTATCCAAAAATGCCGGTATTGCCATCCGTTCAGGTATCGAGGAATTTCTCAGGAGAATAGAAATCAGAATTCAAAAGCTTCACTTGGCGCCGGCGGCTGAACCTGCAAATACTTCCAGTGTCGTACACGGGTTATGTTGCTGTTCGGTGATGGGTATGTATGGTATTAATTTATATTATGAATACAACGAACTTGACCCATGTGTCAAATGCTTTAATATAATCCGTTAAGGTAGATCTGTATTTGCTACAAATGCTCAATAGTCTGGAAGCATGCCCAGGGCGACCGTTCTATCCTTTTTGAACAATAAACATAGAACGTTGATATATAAGACTTAAATAGTATTGTCGTAAAGGGCGGCAAAGAGTAAAGAAAGCAAAGACTTGTAATTGCTACGCATTTAGCCAAAATCAAAAAAAGTCTGCTAGTTACATTCGGAGCGGGAGGAATATATGAAAGAGAAACCTACAGTGTTAATTGCATTTGGAGGGAACGCCCTCATTCAAAAAGGACAAACAGGAACGGCCTCGCAACAGATGGAAAACCTCACGTTGCCGATGAAACAGATCGCCCAACTGACCAAGGACTATACGCTTATTATTACTCACGGCAACGGTCCTCAGGTCGGGAACTTGCTGCTACAGCAGGAAAGTTGTGATGAGGTCCCGAAAATGCCCTTAGAGATTATCGGGGCCATGACCCAGGGACAGATCGGTTACATGATTGAATCTTCTCTGGATACGGCACTGATGGAAATTGGAATTAATGGCCAGCAGCACTTCGTAACGCTGATTACTTACGTGGTGGTTGATGAAAACGATTCTGCTTTTCAAAATCCAACCAAACCGATCGGCCCGTTTTATACTGAAGCAGAGGCATCCAAGCTGCCATACACCATGGCCCAAACCGACAAGGGGTACCGGCGGGTGGTAGCATCTCCAAGGCCGCTTGCCATCGTGGAGCGCCGTGAGATAAAAAAGCTCATTGCCATGGACTTTATCGTCATTTGTTGCGGCGGTGGCGGGATCCCGGTGATCCGCCAGGAGCGGAAGTTCCGCGGTGTAGAAGCGGTGATCGACAAGGATCTGGCCAGTTCTGTCCTGGCTCAGGAAATAAACGCCGATATCTTTGTCATCGCTTCAGATGTTGAAGGTGCTGCCGTCCATTGGGGAAAACCCGAACAGAAGGTGCTGGGCAAGGTAACCTTAGCGGAAATCAGTGCATATACGAAGGAAGGTCATTTCCCCGCCGGCTCAATGGGACCCAAAGTTGAAGCCATCACTCAGTTTTTCCAAAATACGGGCAACCGGGGGGTCATTTGCCAATTGGGAGACATTGATAAAGCTGTCAAAGGTGAAGTGGGGACTGAAATTACTAAATAAGTCATCAAGTTCAGACCTCGTTATTTACCTTATATTAATGACCGTAGACCTTTATATACCATGGGATTGCAAATAAATTGGACATCAGGTCGGTCTAGGTTATAAGGTTCCAGGTTCCAGGTTCAGGCCTCCGGCTCGTAGAGGCACGATCCTACGCCTCGGAGAGGTTAAGCGCTGCGCGCTTTTTTCCTTAACCATTGATTCCATAGGGGTAATACAACGAGGCGGCCGACCTCTGAACCTTTGAACGTTGAACCTTTGAACCCAACTTTTTGATTAGAGATGGAGCGGTTTGTCCAAAACTTCACCACATCATCATCTATCATTATTTACGAGATCTGAAGTTATAATAAATAGTTATCGTATAGGCCGAGGGGTTGAAGTTAGCAACAGGGCCTAAAAAAAAATTGGAGGAGATATGTCAAAAAAACGAGTAATCATTATTGGTGCGGCCGGAAGAGACTTCCATAATTTTAATACCTATTACAGGGGCAATCAGGACTACGAAGTGGTTGCCTTTACCGCGGCCCAGATTCCGGACATTGAAGGTAGAAAGTACCCGGCCGAACTGGCCGGTGATCTGTACCCGGCAGGTATCCCCATCTATGCTGAAGAGGAGCTGGAAAAGCTGATCAAAGATCTGAAAGTAGATGACTGTGTATTTTCTTACAGCGATGTTTCTAATCAGCATGTAATGAACATGAGCGCCGTTGTCAACGCTGCCGGCGCCAACTTTGTGCTGCTGGGACCGGGAGACACCCAGATCAAAAGCACCAAGCCGGTCGTTTCGGTGGGTGCCGTCCGAACCGGTTGCGGTAAAAGCCAGACCTCCAGGAGAATCATCGAGATATTAATGGCCAAAGGCGTAAAGGTGGTTGCTATCCGGCATCCCATGCCCTACGGTGATATCGCCGCTCAGAAGGTAATGCGTTTCGCGAGTATTGACGATATGGACAAGCATAATTGTACCGTTGAAGAGATGGAAGAGTATGAGCCCCATGTAATTCGCGGAAATGTGATCTATTCAGGCGTCGATTACGAGGCCATCATCAGGGCGGTTGAAAATGATCCTGACGGCTGTGATGTCGTACTTTGGGACGGCGGGAACAATGACTTTCCGTTCTATAAATCGGACCTGCACGTTACCGTCGTCGATCCGCATCGTCCGGGTCACGAACTGACATATTATCCCGGTGAAACTACCTTGAGGATTGCAGATGTTGTTGTGATCAACAAAATGGACAGTGCTGATGCCGCCGGTATCCAGACTGTGAGAAAAAACATTGCCGCGGTAAATCCGAATGCGGTGGTGGTCGACGGCGTCTCTACCATCACGGTTGAGGACCCTTCGGTTATAAAGGGGAAGAAGGTTCTGGTAGTGGAAGACGGCCCGACCCTCACGCACGGGGAGATGAAGATCGGAGCCGGGGTGGTTGCCGCTGAAAAATTCGGCGCAGCCGGGATAGTCGATCCCAGACCATACACCGTGGGAAGATTGACGGAGACGTTTGAAAAGTACCCTGATATCGGAGCCGTGCTTCCTGCCATGGGGTATGGCGAGGTGCAGATAAAGGACATGGAAACAACCATCAACAATACCGAATGTGATGCGGTTGTCGTGGCCACGCCCATTGACATGAACAGGATCCTTAAGATAGATAAACCGAATACAAGGGTATTTTATGACTTGCAGGAAATCGGATCACCTAATTTTGAAGAAATCCTGGCCGATTTCGGCAAAAAACATAAGCTGTTCTAAGTCATAACCCTTTTGATACGGGGGCGGCCCGCTTGCGGGCCGCCCCCGATTATGATTTTCTTTAAGTGATTATCCGTGAAAGGAGAGTAAGCCATGGCTTTTAACCTAAGGAACAGGCATTTCTTAAAGCTTCTGGACTTCACCCCCGAGGAGATCAAGTTTTTGCTTGATCTTTCCATTGATCTTAAAAAAGCAAAATACGCCGGAATAGAACAACCACGACTGACCGGCAAAAATATAGCGCTGATTTTCGAGAAATCCTCCACCAGGACCAGGTGCGCCTTTGAGGTGGCGGCATACGACCAGGGCGCAAAGGTTACATACCTGGGGCCCTCCGGTTCTCAATTAGGGACCAAAGAAACCATGAAAGATACGGCCAGGGTCCTGGGTCGGATGTATGACGGTATCGAGTATCGCGGTTTCGGGCAAGAATTAGTTGAAGAACTGGCCAAATACGCAGGCGTTCCGGTCTGGAACGGCCTTACCAACGAGTTCCATCCCACCCAGGTACTTGCGGATTTTATGACGATGATGGAGCACTCCGACAATCCTTTGCACCAGATCAAGTTTGCTTATCTTGGTGATGCGAGGAATAATATGGGCAACTCACTGCTGGTAGGCGCCGCCAAGATGGGCATGGATTTCCGTTCGGTAGCGCCCAAATCGGTTCAGCCCACAGGAGAAATTGTAGACGCCGCCAACAAAATTGCTGCTGAAACAGGCGCCACTCTTATGATCACTGATGATTTGAAGGCAGGCGTCAAGGACTGTGATTTTCTCTACTCGGACGTTTGGGTCTCAATGGGTGAACCCGACGAGGTGTGGAAAGAAAGAATCGAGTTGCTGACACCCTACCAGGTCAATCAAGCGGCCATGGACCTGACCGGTAATCCCAAGGTGAAATACATGCACTGTCTGCCTGCATTCCACAACAGAAATACCGTTGTCGGTGAGGAGATCTACCAGAAATTCGGTTTGGAAGGTATGGAAGTGACTGAAGAAGTTTTTGAGTCGGCGGCATCTATTGTTTTTGACGAGGCTGAGAACCGGATTCATACTATCAAGGCCGTCATGGTGGCAACCCTGGGAGATTGATCATAATACTTTAATTAACTTAACGAAAGGAGTTTGCAATGGCTAAGATAGTGAATTCTTGGAACGAATGGGATACGTTGAAACGGGTGATTGTCGGAAGGCCGGAGGGCACAAATGTTCCCGCTCCGGAGCCGGCCTGGTGGTATGACCTTCCCCTGGGCGGGTTCCCGCTGGGACAGTGGGGACCGTTTCCGCAGGAGATGGTGGATGCGGCCAATGAGCAGATGGACTATTTTGTGAAGCAGCTTGAGCAGCGCGGCGTCACCGTCGACCGGATAGACATCCTGCCCTTCATGCTGAACCAGCCGTTTTCGTCGCCATGTGGTTGGACGCAGTTGAACGCCCACGGTGTCAACAACGTCCGCGACGTTACCATGATCCACGGCAACTATATCATTGAGGCCACGACCGTCCGTCGCACTCGTATATATGAACGTTTTAACCTGCGGTCGATCTTTGAGCGCTACTTCAAAGAGGATCCCGAGTGCGTGCATTTTGCGGCACCTATGCCAATGCTGACCGACGAGTCCTATGTGAAGAACTATTACTACGATTACGAGAACACCTGGACCGATGAAGAAAAGAAGCAGCGCCTGCACAACTGGGAGTTCCAGTTGACAGAAAAAGAGCCTCTGTGGGATGCCGCCGATGCGATGCGCTTTGGCAAGGACATCTTTCACCAGGCCTCGTGCGTGACAAACAAGGGCGGCATGGACTGGCTGAAGCGTATGTTCGCTTCGCTCGGCCTGCGCTTGCACCATGTGCTGTTCGACACCCCCATGGACCCCAACAAGCCGGACAATTTCCATCCGTGGCACATTGACGTGAACCTGGTGCCGATGCGGCCGGGCCTGGCCATATACAATCCGGACTGGGCGCCGCGCACCCCGGAGTTGTTGGAATTGTTCAAGAAGAACGACTGGGAATTGATTCCGGCGGCAAGGCCGGTTCGCGTGCATAAAAACAAGGTCTACCTGACCGGGCTTTACGAGGGTAAGTCCTGGATCTCGATGAACACTTTTTCCATCGATCCCAAGACGGTCTGTGTGGAAGCCGGTGAGACAGCGTATTGCGAGCAGTTGGACAAGCTCGGGTTTGAAGTGGTCCCGATTCCGTATGAAAAGGTGATCCCGTTCGGCGGCGCGCTGCACTGCACCACCCTGGACGTCTATCGTGAGGGGGACTGCGAGGATTATTTCCCGAATCAGATCGAGGGCTATTAATAAAAATTTAACAAGCTGATCTGTTTTCAATTTATTAGCTGGTGTGAAAAAAATATGACAGGTAAGTTTGTCTTCATCCGCTCAATTCATCTGACTTTTTGAGACGAAAGGAGGACCATTATGGTTGTGACTGTAGGAGGTTTAGGCCTTAAGTGGCAAATTGGTATAGTTACCTTCCTGACGGTATTTTTTTTAATTGGCATTATTATGTATTACAGAGTTAGAGGTAGTGGCCAGCAGTATATTGTGGCTGGCAAGAGTCTGCCCTTCTTTTTGGTCGGGACGACCATGCTGGCCCAATCACTGGATGCGAACGCCACCATGGGGAATGCAGCGGCGACATATGCAGGTGGATTCTGGGCTGGATTCCAATTTCCGCTTGGGCTGGCCATTTGTCTGGCGGTCACAGGGACGTTCTACGCAGAGTCCCTGAACCGGATGAGCCTGATCACACTGCCTGATTATTACTATAGAAGGTATAATAGGGCTGTAGAAGTCCTCGTTGGAATTGCAATGTCTTTTAGCTTTATTATACTGCTGGCGGGCAACCTTGCAGGTGGCGCCTGGATACTTGCCTATGTTTTCGGCTGGAGCTATTTGGCGGCACTTTTGGTAATATCCGTCATCCTCTTTATCTACACTATTTCCGGTGGGCTTTGGTCAGTGGTTGCCACCGACATCACCCAGGTATATCCGGCCATAGCAGGATTTTTGGGAGCTACCCTTTGGCTGCTATATACTTATGGCTGGGACTACTTCGCAGCGGCAATTCCGCCCGGGCACCTCGATCTCAGTGGTTTAACATCGGTCGAGAATGGTGCACTTTTAAATTGGGCCGGCATTCTGGCCCTGGGCCTTGGTGATGTTGTTGCACTCGATTTTATGGAGAGAATCTTTGCGGCCGAGAGTCCCAAGACAGCAAAAAATGCCTGTTACTACGGAGCAGGGCTGACGTTGGTAGTCGGCCTCGCGGCTTCATTTATAGGACTGATGGCCTTGAAGCTTTTGCCGGGAGTCGCCGACAGCAGGATGGTTATGACAGGAGTTGCAACGCAAAATCTCCCCTTCATCTTTGGACTATTTATTTTGGGCGGAATCATCGGTGCCGGGTTGTCTACCGCTGATGGCGGGCTGTTAGGGGTATCTTCAGTCTTTGGCAGGAATATACTGCAGAGGAACATTCTCCAAATCTGGAAAAAGGAATATACTACGGAGGACAGAAAAGCTCTCGACAGTAAACTCCTTTTGGCCACCCGGCTGGCGGCCATACCAATAATGATAGGTTCGATATATATGGCCATTGTAAGACCTGAGCCGGGAATTCTGCTGGTGCTTGCTTTTGATGTGGTATTTGCCGGGTGCTTCGTCCCGCTGACCTTAGGCCTATATTGGAAGAAGGCCAATACACCCGGGGCGCTGGCGGCATTTATTATTGGCTCGGTGCTTCGATTAATTCTGTACTATAAAATTCCTGAGCATTTGGCGGGCTTGGACACCATGATACCTCCGGTTGTCTCTCTGCTTGTCATGGTACCCGTTAGCCTGATGACTCAAGAGAAATATCCCCCCAAGCATGATGTGAATGATTACGTGCCGACTGAAGAGGAAGTGCTCTCAACCTTATACTAAAACCTAGGTTGAGCGGTTCAGGGTTCAACGTTCAGGGTTACCTTTCTGTTGGGTTCACAGAATCAGAGTTCACCACTTCCCGACCGACGGCAGGCGAGGTTCGGGGTTGTATTTTTCATGCGTTCACAGGTTTCCCGCCACTGGTGGGGATTCAACGTTGTCTTTATTCGTTGAACCTCTGAACCCTGAACCCTGAACCTCTGAACCCGTGAACGGTTACTAGTGGTTACTTTGGCAATTTGTAACGGTTCAGCCCCGCATGGCGGCTGAACCGTTACGGAAAAAAACGGACATCAGGAAAATTCATTAGAAATTTCCTGTTCAACTCCGAATATATGGGCAATCAAAGCAGCGCGGATCCACATACCGCAGCGCTCCTGCCGCCAATAAGCGGCGCGCGGGTCTTTATCAACCGTGACTTCAATTTCATAGCGCCTGGGAAGCGGATGCAGAATCACGCAATGGGGTTGAATCATGGCAAGATGCTTGGTTTTGAAATGAAACTCGGGATGGGTTTCGGCTTTACCTGAAGGGCTCTCAGCATATTCATCCTGAATTCTCGTCATGTAAATGGCATCAACCGTCGGCATGATACTTTCGAAATCATCGGTTTCATGGAAGGGAATATTATGTTTTTCTAAAAAGCTTTTAATATCGTCTTTCATTCTGAATATGTCGGGTGATACAAAGTATAATTCTACGTCTTTATAATTCTTCATCAAGTAACTCAGGGACCGCACGGTTCGGCCGCGCCTTAAATCACCTACCATAGCTATTTTTTTTCCGTCCAATCCGCCGACATTATAAAATTCTCTTTCAAGGGTATAAATGTCCAGCAGTGCCTGGGTAGGATGTTGATCCGGTCCCGAACCTCCGTTTAAGACCGGAACCGGCCGCTCGGTTTGATTTAAGACCCATGCCATTTTTTCGGCAAAGCCGGCCTGCGGATGCCGGCATACAATCAAATCGACATAACTGGCAAATGTTCGGATGGTATCTTCAGGGGATTCACCTTTAACCTCTGAGCTTGTGGTTGTACCACGGGTTTCGGAAACACTTAATCCCAGAATATAACAGGCAGTTTGAAAAGATAGGAAGGTACGTGTCGAAGGTTGAACAAAATAAAGCATGGCCCGTTTGTGAGGCAGAAGATTTCTTAGCTTTTCCTGGCCCATTTTTGTTTTAGCCAGCCCTCTGATCATGTCCGCCAGATTGCAGAGGTAATCCAAAAATTCTCTGTCAAACTGTTGGGCATAAATAATATCAAATAATCTGCCTTCTGATTTGAAATGATCTAATTTCTCATCAACCATCTTGGAATAAAATTCTTCCCATCCTTCGAATTCTTGCTGCGTTTGCTCGGCGTATCTTTCCATTTTTTTCTCCTGTTAATCCATTTTTGGGATTAAATATACATTTTGAAAATTACTATTACCATATTTATGTTGTATGTCAAAATGATTTTGGGAACAGTATGCCTTGATCATCTGACGGTTTTCTGCCATATTTTGTCATTAAAAGAATTTGGGCGTCAACTGAGGAAAGGATGGTTAAGATGAAACCCAGAATCTTAATTAAAATCGGAGGTCAGGCCTTTGAAGGCGAAGACGGGTTTAAAGACCTCGCCGCGGTAATTAGATCAAACCAGGATCTTGAAGTCATCATTGTGCATGGCGGGGGCGCAGAAATCTCTCAAGCCCTCAAAGATGCAGACCGCCAAACGGTATTTGTTGACGGCATTCGGGTTACACAGTCAGATGACATAAAAATTGTCGAAAATGTTCTTTCCGGAAAAATCAATCAACGCATTGCGGCCTGGTTAAGCGCAAACGGTGTGCCGTGCAGACGAATGTCGGGAAAAACAGAACAACTATTTATAGTCGCACCCTTAACCCGTGGGGGCCGGGATTTTGGTTATGTCGGTAAGATTAAGCAGGTTAATGCCGGAGTTGTCTTAAGTACGATAAAAGACGGGCAGGTGCCGATTGTTTCTCCGATCTCAGCTGACGAAAATGGAAAAAGCTACAATGTAAATGCCGATAGTGCGGCTGCGGCTTTGGCCGCCGGCGTACAATGTACGGATCTTGTTTTTATCACCGATGTTCCCGGTGTGATGGTGGGAGACGATGTTTGTCGTTACCTTACCATTCAAGCAGCAAAAGCATTTATCGCCGAGGGCACCATCAAAGGAGGAATGGTGGCCAAAATGGAATCGGCCTTTGAGGCTCTCGACAAGCAAGTATCTCGTGTTCATATCATCCAGTGGCAAGGCTCTGAAACGCTCCAAAATATCATCGAGAAGAAATGCAAAACCGGAACAATCATCAATAATTTATAATCATATAATTCGAAGATCGCATAATGTACGTACCCAGATACATGTTTTTTACAAAAGGAGTTGGTACCCACAAAGAAAAGCTGGTTTCTTTTGAGAATGCTCTGCGCGGGGCACGTATCGCTCATCTGAATCTGGTTAAGGTTTCATCGATATTTCCTCCTCATTGCAATATCATCGATATAGAAACCGGTCTGGCCCACTTGGAACCGGGTGAAATTACCCACTGTGTACTTGCGCAGGAACAGACAGACGAGCCGGGCAGAAGGATCGTGGCAAGTATCGGATTGGCTTTGCCGGCAGAAGACGGACGATACGGTTATCTTTCCGAGCATCATGGATTCGGTCAGACCGAATTTGAAGCCGGCGAATATGCGGAAGATCTGGCGGCATCAATGCTGGCCAGTACCCTTGGTATAGAGTTCGATCCGGACGTGGACTATGATGAACGGCGTGAAATATACCGAATGTCCGGCAAGATCGTTGAGTCACAGTGTATCTGCCAGGCAGCTCCAAGCGCTAAAGGCCAGCGGTGGACTACTGTTTTGTCCGCGGCCATTTTTATTAAATAAATACACTGCCAATTATTGAAAGGTCTCGATCCAAGAGATCGACCTTAGGCGAATTCAGTACGGATCGGCTAACCACGCTAAATCAGGATATTAACTCGGGGACCTTTTTGCATTGTCTTTAAGAAGGCTTACTAAGTCTCCCACTGAGTCTATAAACCATGTGTGTTTACCATAAGGAGGCTTGATGTGACCGGGCTGAAATTTTCCGGTACCCACCAGTACGGATCGCATCCTCCCAGCTCCCATAATGTCGGTAAGCACATCGTCACCTACAACAATGGTTTCCTCGGGGGAAGCACTCAGGGCTTCCAGGGCCAGGCTGAAAAATTCCGCCGCGGGTTTACCCATAACGATGGCGTGTTTGCCGCTGGCGGCCTCCAGGCCGGCCACAAAGGCACCGCAATCAAGACGCTTGCGTTCGCCGTCGAACCAAAACATGTTCTTCTGCAAAGCTATGAGCTCGGCACCCTTGTCAAGCAGGAGAAAGGCCTTGTCCATTACCTCGTAGGTAAATCCTTTTCCGATATCACTGACCACCACGTAGTCGGGATCTTCATCATTTAACAGAATGCCTTTGAACATCTTTACGACCGCGTCCGGCACCACCAGATGGCAGCTTTTTTGCGGCTGGCGCCGCAAAAAAGCTATACAAGCAGAGGTTGCCGTTTGAATCTGTTCTTCCCGGATGTCGAATCCTAAATCTTGGAGATCTTTGGCAATGGCGCCGGGACTGTGGCGCGTAATATTGGTTAGAAATTTGGCCTTGTACCCCGCTGAATGAATATACCGGACGGTCTCCACGGCTCCGGGCACGGGCCGTTTCTTAAAAACCAGGGTGCCTTCAATATCGAAAAGAATATTTCTTATTGGCAAATCGTGTTTAACCATAATACTTCATGTCAGTTTTTCACCCTTAATGTGCAACAATATATTGACTTTTTTAAGCATTATAGGCATCTAAGTCAACCAATAAATTGCCTGTTTATCATCGTAAAATAGACTGGTTCAAGGCCTGCTTGCGTGCAACTTTGCCGCGGTGACTTTTTAAGCCTTGACACCAGGACAGTAAAGAGCCATATTTTTTTATGGGGAAAGTAAGTTCCCGATTTTGATGGCGAATAGGGTTTAAGCTTTAAGTAACCGTTCACGGGTTCAAAGGTTCAGGGTTCAGAGGTTTACCCGCCTGGCGGCGCCGTAGGCGACCAGGGTTCAACGAATAAAGACAACGTTGAATCCCACCAGTGGTGGGAAATCTGTGAACGCATGAAAAGACAACCCTGAACCTCACCTGCCGTCGGTCGGGCAGTGGTGAACTCTGATTCTGTGAACCCAACGAAAGGTAACCC
>NZ_JAZFTO010000089.1:0-11988 GCF_036446775.1 Candidatus Desulfatibia sp. | reverse complement strand
AATTTCGGTTGCTTGGCCTTCGATACTATAGCCGCTTGCTAGCAGGACTTTTACTTTTGGATTGTTTTTTTTGAGTTTGTCATAAGTTTCTCCGCCGCCCATATCCGGCATCACCATGTCCAAAAGAACCAGATCAATTTTGCCTTGATTTTGCTTATAAAGATCTAATGCCTTTTGGCCATTATTAGCTGATAAGACGTCATAACCCATTTTTCTCAGCATTTTTCCTATGACATTAAGAACCATATTCTCATCATCAACAAACAGGATTCTCCCATTGCCCTTTTTAAGCTCACCAGGCTGCTCCTTTTTGCCTTTAACTTTTTCTTCTGTAGCAGGGAAATAAATACTGAAAGTCGTTCCATTGTCTTTTTCAGAACTTACATCGATATAGCCACCGTGCCCCTTTATAGTACCGTAAACAGAAGCCAGACCAAGTCCCGTGCCTTCAGCAAACCCCTTGGTTGAAAAGAATGGTTCGAAGATGCGTTCCCTAGTCTCTTTGTCCATACCTACACCCGTATCTCGGATAGTCAGCAAGACATAGTTTCCAGGCTTTGGCTCATAGAGCTTGTCAGTCATATCCTTATCGGTTACATTCATCGTCTTTAAATAAAGATCTCCGCCTCCGGCCATGGCATCAGCAGCATTAACATATAAATTTAAAAGGACTTGCTCAATCTGACCTTGGTCTACCTTAATTGCTAATAAATCCTCAACAAGATCTTGATGAACTCTAATCTCTTTTTTGGTGATACCAAAAGTATCAGATGTATCTTTTACCAGGTGGCTCAGATTAAGGGGCTTAACTACATATCTTCCTTCCCTTGCATACCCGAGAAGCTGGTGGGTTAGTTTGGAACCGCTTTTAACTTGTTCCTCAATGTTTTTTAGGGCTATATAGTTGGGATGATTAGTATCGATCTCATCAAGCACTAAAGAAGCATTCCCAATGATACCCATAAGTATATTGTTAAAGTTATGGGCTATGCCGCTTGCTAAGGTGCCTATTGACTCCATCCTCTGTGCTTGCTGGAGTTGGGCTTCTATTTTCATTTTTTCGGTGATGTCCGTCATAAAACATAATGTAGCAGGTCTATCATCCCAAGAAAACAATACCACACTGAGTTCCACCCACTTGGTATTCCCATTTTTATCAACAATCCTGAAAGAATAGGTAGTAGGAGGTTCTTCACCTTTAAGCCATCTTTTGTGGCGTTCTCCAACCATCTCCCGATCTTCCTCGTGGATAAAATATGTAAGGGGTCTTGAGGTTAATTCTTCTCGTGAACGACCATAAAGTTCTTCCCCTTTGGGATTGGTAAATTTAATCATTCCATCCTGAGCCACTATAATGGCTTCACCAGCATTTTCGATAAGTGTACGATATTTCTCCCCACTATCCCGCAGGGTCTCCGCCGTCTCCTTGCGCTTGGTAATTTCAGCGTTGAGAAGATTTGTAACACGGTTGATAACTATAATCCCAAATACTGCAAAGCATATGCTGATAGTAATACCTATAATCTGTGATGTTATGAGTAACGTATCCTTTGCTTCCGACTGTTTCTGCATCATCCCGACAGCGCTGTCCATCGCTTTAAGAAGGGGGACATTATTTTTCAATATCCTTCTGATTTTTTCATCTGCCGTGGAAGAATTATTAATTATTGATACAAGGTCTACAGAAAACACTCTCCACAAATCCTGGACTTTTTTCAACTGTGAAAGGGCCGGCTCAGTTGCTCCGGGGCAATGTCTGTATTTAGTATCATCAAGGTTAAGGCTCAAAGGCGCATCACCTGAATTAATGAGAGCGGTTAGGGTTTTATCAAAGACAGCTATGGTGTTTTTTATCTGTTTCGCAATTGTTTCCGCCTCCTTTTCATCCTTTAGTCGTACAGACTGAAAATGAAGCGTTTCTTTCGTCATTTTTTGTGTAAGCATTCTCTGCCGTCCCGCCAGATTGATCACAAGTCCGTCATCTTTCTGATGTCCGGATATCCACAGTGTCACCAGAAACATGGCACAGATGATAAAAGACAAAATGAATACCGGTCCTAAAAGTTTTTGTTTAATCGTCATGGTTTCTTTTTCTGATATTTGTCTGTATGTGGTTTCATGAGTTACATACCCTATTACTTTTCGTTTATCGCTCTTAGTGCTACAATGTAGTAAATTGGCAAAAAATGTGCCAAATTATACTAATTTAGCATAAATTTATAAATGCAATAATATTAACATGTTACAAATAACAAGAAATGTAATTAATGGTATGAAAGGAGAAGGGAGTTCGATAAAATCGGAAAAAGTTCGATAAAATCGGAAAAAGTCTAAGATAATCGGACTTTCGTTAAATAATAAAGAATAGAAATGTTTAGGCTTGAATGAATTTTAAGCTGATTTTGAGGCTTAATAAAATGACTTCATTCTATTCACATTTTGTGCCATTCCTAAGTTAAATTGAAAACAGCTATTACAAATTGGAAGTTTAACAGAAAATTGGAATTTCCGCTTAAATTTAAACTCGAATTTTAGTGATATCTTGCCAAAGCAGTACATATCTTATGGTTCCGATGCCTTGTGATACGATTTAGGTATGGGAAGAGGGAAAGGGGGGATTGGGATGGTGGATGGGTTTCTACTAAGATTTTTATATTACTAAAAAAAATTGTGGTTGATGTGGAAAAATTTAATGACATTCCTCAGTTTTCCTTGATGTTTCCGGGCGAGGGATAGATAGCCGTAGTCTTCAGGTATCTGATACTGATGATTAGTATCGTCTTTTGGAATTTTCTAAGACCCTAATAGTTGCGATTGGCTAACGTAATCGTGAACTTTTAAAGGTCAATTATCATTTTGTTACGTCTTAAAGGCAGGCATCATGCATTTTGGTTTCAAAGGCCGGAGCGCAATATATGGAATTTTCCTGCCTCAAACCAGACTTTCTTGCAGAAACTGCTTCTAATTAAATCTGGGAACTGGCACCTATTTTTTCTTCATCTGTTTAATAAGATCAGGAAGTTGTTTTTGTGCTGCCCATAGCCGCAACGTCTGCCGATGGTCGTTTGCAGGAACCCCGAGAAGTGTTTTTCCCGGCGCCACATCACTTATAACGCCGGTGTTTCCGCCAAGTCTCGCCCCATCACCAATGGTCACATGATCTCTAACTCCCGCACCCCCTCCCATCATAACGCCATCACCTAACGTTACGGATCCGGCCAGTCCGGACTGGCCGGCCATCACACAAAATCGGCCAAGTTTGCAGTTATGGGCGATTTGAACAAGGTTGTCTATTTTCGTACCGTCGCCGATCGTTGTGGCACTGAACTTACCCCGGTCAACACAACTTCCTGCCCCAATCTCAACGCCGTCACCAATCTTAACCGTACCGATTTGAGGGATCTTGACCAGGCCTTGTCCATCCAGTGACGGTCGATAACCAAAGCCGTCGGCACCAATTGTCACGTTCGGATGGATAATACAGTGATTCCCTATCCGGCAGCGTTCACGTATGACCGTACCGGACCAGATAATTGTCTCACTGCCTATGCTGGTGTCATCCAGCACGGTGACATTGGGATAAAGCTTGGTATTGGCACCGATAACAACACCAGGCCCGATATAACAGCTGGCTCCGATTGCAGCACCTTCGCCGATTACGGCTGTGGAGTCGACCACCGCGGCTGAATGGATACCAGGCCCACATTTTGGAGGTGCCGTCTCAAACAGTCGAAGGACGTCTGCCAAAGCAAGATCGGCATCGGCTACACGTATAAGCACCCGGCCCTGTCCCGGCTCGACATCCAGGCTGTCATTGATGATTGCGGCAGAAGCACGTGACTGGTCCCATAATTTTATGTATTTCTTCTCCCCAATAAACGTTAGCTGGTTTGTCGTTGCCTCGGATATTTGTTCTACACCTGTGATCATGATCGTCGGACTGCCGTCAATTGTACCGTTTACCGCTTGATTAATCTGCTCGGTTGTATATTGTTTCATAATTGCTCCTGAATAACGTCCTGAGTTTTGCATTAATATTTCCGGGTATGAATCAATATGAACGTTTGCATCTTCAGCCGTAAAAAAGCAAGCGCAAATTTTATAGCTTAAAATCCCTGTTTCTGGGAGGATTAAATGGAAGGTCTGAGATTTGTCTTGAGGAAATATAAACTCGGGGTCGGGTAGAAATACGGCGCGCTCAGCTTTAGGTGGAGAGTTTCCATTATGCACCCTTTCGGTTTGTGCAGTGGGCTCCTAATTCCACCATGACTAACGTTTCCGCAAGCCCCCCTCTCATCCCGGACGGTCGGATTTGCGGCGTTCGCCTTGAAAAGGGACCCGAGTCCGGTTGGCAGCAATGGCATTTCCTTCGAGAACCTTCCCATTCAACCGAAACTTAAGTGCTTGCCCACACGCCCCTTGTTTGAATAGTTTGATCTCAAACTCGACATTTCTTTTTGTTTACACTATTTCTCCAGCCCAATGTCTGGTCAGTGTTTCTTTCAAATGCCCGCCATTTACCGAGAGCCCCTTTGCACGCTCAAGGTGTTACCTTTTAAGGCTAACCGCGCGCGCGGAGGAATCAATACCTTTCTGAGACTGTACATTTTCAGCTTCAGATAATTGACTTTGCAGTTGCGCCACCGTGAGTTCCAGCTTCTGGATGGTCTGGCCGGCATTAAACTCAGTGATGTCCATGGTTTACCTCCAATGAAGTATTTTTACTATTCTTCACCCCTTCAACTGGTAAAATATAGATCTCATGTATTTTTTGGGCTCAAAGCGGGGGCAAACGCCGGTCAAGGATTCGGCTGCGCCTATAATCAGATATCCGTCAGGGTCCAATATATCGGCGATTTTATCGAAGAGTTTTTTTCTATCCTCCGTGTTGAAGTAAATGGCTACATTTCTGCAAAACACAATGTCAAACTTGCCCAGACCGTTTAATGGCAGCATGAGGTTCTGTTTGCTAAATTTCACCATGGCTCTGATATCATCTTTAATCTTCCAGTTATCGCCCTTACGAGAAAAATATCTGATTAATTTTTCCTGTGGAAGGCCGCGTTCAATTTCAAACTTGTTGTATGAGCCGTAGCTGGATTGGGAAATTGAGGCATCAGATATGTCTGTGCCCAATAATGTAATGTTGTATTTATTGAGATCCGGCAGGAGTTCTTTCAATACAATGGCAATACTGTATACTTCTTGGCCGGTGGAGCAGGCCGCACTCCAGATGCGGATTTGGGGCGGCAAAAAACTGGAAGAGTTGGCAGAACGTAGGTCAATAAGATCGGGCAGAATTTTGTGCTGCAGCACATCAAAGGGACTGGTATCACGAAAAAACGTGGTTTCATTGGTGGAAATGGCGTCGATGATTTTTCTTTCTATTGATTTGGTGCCGTCTGCTTTGGCCTGACGATAAAGTTCGATGAATGATGAAAAGCCGTTTTCTTTAATGACTCTATCCAGTCTGGTTTCCAAAAGGTAAGCTTTGCTCTCATCCAAAAAAATACCGGATATATCGTGGATATATTTGGCGATGATTTTAATTTCATCGGGACTGATCTTTTTCATTTGTCACTTGTCACTTGGTACTTGTCACTTGGCATTTGTCACTTATCATTGGTCATTAGCCAATAGTCATGGACCATTGTCCAATGACGAATGACCTACAGTTCTAGCGATTTCGTCTGCAATTTTATCGAGTGGTGCAATAACATCAACGATACCGGCTTCAATTGGTTCTTTGGGCATACCGTAAACCACACAGGTTGATTCGTCCTGCGCCAGAATAGTCGCGCCGTTGCGTTTCATCAATTTCAGCCCAAGCAGACCATCCGAACCCATGCCGGTCATGATAACTCCTGTTGCCCGGCCAATATAGTGATGGGCTATGGATCGCATTAGATAGTCGACGGAAGGCTTGCAGCTGTTCTCCGGGGGATCATCCGTTACTCTGACAACCCTGGCCTTGCCGTCGGGCGCAACCGCGACCTTCATCTGTTTTCCACCGGGTGCTATAAGGGCAATATTGGGTCTAAGCGTCTCACCGTCAACCGCCTCCCGGACTTCCAGAAAACATTTGGCGTTTAGGCTATCGGCCAGAGACTGTGTGAAAAAAGGAGGCATATGCTGGACAATTAATATAGGCGCTCCCAGTCTTGCTGGAATTTTAGGCATCATCTGTGCCAGGGCCTTGGGCCCTCCCGTGGAAATGCCGATGGCCACGACCTCTGAGTTTCCTCTTTGACGGTCAGTGATTGCGCGCATGCGTTGGACAATCTTGGCGGAGTCCTGTGGTCTTTTTTCAACCGATTCGGCGGCAGAGGCATGGATTTTACCCTGGAGAATATCCTTTATATCTTTTTGGCGGGCAAAGGCCTTGAGCATAGGAGCAATGGTTTTTTTTATGGCCGCCGTATTTTCAGCGATGCTGCCTTCTTGCGGTTTGGGTATAAAATCAAAAGCTCCCAGTTCCAGCGCTTTCATGGTCAGCCCACCACTTTCCTGGGTGAGCGTGCTGAGCATAATGGCCCCCACATCCGGCGCTGCTGTTTTTATATGAGCCAGGACTTCAAGCCCATTCATTTCCGGCATTTCGATGTCGAGGATCAAAAGGTCCGGTTTCAGGGAAGCCATTTTGATAATGGCGGCCTTCCCATTATGGGCAGTGCCCACTACCTCCACATGGGGCAATTCCGCCAGGACGTCGCGACCGATTTTGCGGTAGATCACGGTGTCGTCTACTATCAATACTTTTAGGGGTTTGTCATTTGCCACTCGTCATTTGCCTTGTTTATATTTCAATGTTTTTAGATTTTATCTTTACCAATGACTAAAACCTAAATTTCTTCTTCGAGAATCTTTTCAATATCCAGAATTCCAATCAAACGGTTTTGGGTTTTGAATACGCCTTTAAAAAATTTACCATGAACCCTACCGATATTGGCCGGCGGCGGTTCCAAGTTTGCACTGTTAACTCTGACCACATCACCGATGCGCTCCACCAGTAAGCCTATGGATTCTCCTTTTGAATTAACAATAATATTGCGCGTGTTAGCGTTCAACTCGGTTCCAGAGAGATCAATCTTGATGCCAAGGTCAATAATGGTCGCTATTTGTCCTCGCAGATTCAGGATGCCCAAGACATACTCAGGTGCCTGGGGCACTTTGGTCATTTCGATGAGTTTATTAATTTCCTGAATCTTTAGTATGTCCATCCCGCAGAGAGCATTACCCACATAGAAAGTGGCAAGATCTAACTGATTATTGTTTTTGGTTGCTGATGTTTCTGTCATAGCTATTGCCTCATTTTTTATCCATATTTATCCGCTGATATCCGCTGCCGGGAACTATTTTCTTTGCAGATAATGATGGATGCTGTCGATTAGTTTCTCCCTGTCCAGCTTGATCTGATATTCATTAATCCCGACTACTTTTCCTTTAGCGATTTCTTCATCTCCCGCCATAGAGGTTACGGCTATAATCGGCAGTCCGGCAAAGCGCTTGTCATGTCTGATTTTGGTGGTAAGGTCGTAGCCGTCAAGATTGGGCATCTCGATGTCCGTGATTACCAGATCTATTTTCTCCGCATGCTCCTGGAGTAGATTCCAGGCGATCATTCCGTCTTCAGCCTCGATAACGTTGTAGCCTATATCTTCAATGAAATCCTTAACCTGGTTGCGGAAAAAATTAGAGTCCTCCGCATATAAGATTGTGGGCGCCTTGCTTTCGAGTGTCGCAACCGGTTTGAAACCGGAAAACCATTCCGTATTCAGAGCCTGAACCAAGCCGAAGATGTCTACCAATAAGGTGGTGTGAGCGCCGATGATGACAGAACCCAAAATACCCGGCTGCTTGAGGGTGCTGTCGTCAACTTCAGCGGATATTTCCGTAGCGTCCACAGGGCCCGTAGCCAGGAGGCCGACTTCTCTATTGGCAATGGTAAAAACAATAACTAAAAAGTTTTCTTCGTCTGCCAGTGGTTTGACCTGAGCAACCTCTGCAATAGCAAACAAAGGAAGGCTTCCGCCGCGGTATTGCATCACCCGTTTACCGCCCACTTCTTCGATATCTGTCTTTTTGATTTTTTCAACGCGTTCTACCTGGTGTAAAGGAACGGCAAATTGTTCGTCTTTAGCACTTCTAAATACCAGCAGGGATTGTTTGTCTTTGTTAGCTCGGATGGTATCATCGGTTTCCTTGGCAACTTCCGCGGCCCTGTCAGTGCCGTCCAGGGAAATCAATCCTGCCATCCTTGCGATATTGCCCACATCCAGTATAAGTGCTACGCGACCGTCACCCATAATAGTTGCCCCGGCGTACCCCTTACATTGCTTGAGATGGCGTCCCAGCGGTTTGACGACGATTTCTTCGGAATCATTCAGCCTGTCGACGACCAATCCGTACTTCATGGCACCTGTAGTAACTACTACGATGTTGAGTGCACTGGCAGCATGGTAGCGCCGGTCTTGCGGGCTGCGAGCCTGGTGTTGCCCCGCTTTCAGCGGGATTTCCGCTTCGCTCCAACGGGCTTTAGTTGTGGGTTGATCTTCGTCAAATAGAGGGTTCTTATTAGATCTTCGGTCGGCGATACTATCCCGCCGGTCGCTTTTCAACTCTTGCGTATCAGGGTCGAAATAAGTGCGTTCAACGCCGATAACATCAGCAAGGTGTACCAGGGGAAGAAGATTCCCGCGCAACCTGACGACTTCCGCATCTCCGACTATCTCTACTTTGTCTTTGACCTGGCCGGCAGGGATTCTGAGCAGTTCTTCCAGGTTGACCTGGGGAATGGCATAGCGCTCTCCTCCGGTGGCAATGATTTGACTGGGAATAATGGCCAGGGTCAGGGGAAGTTTTATCCGAATCGTTGTTCCCTTCCCGAGTTCAGAGTCGATCTCCACAACTCCGCCCAGTTTGTCCAGATTAGTCTTAACAACATCCATGCCAACTCCACGGCCGGAGACATCGGTCACCTTTTCCGCGGTGGAAAAGCCGGGCATAAAAATCAGATTGATCTTTTCTTTTTCCGACATCATGCGGGCCTGATCGCCAGTTATCAGGCCCTTGGCCACGGCCGCGGCCGCCAATTTTTCGCCATCGAGTCCCTTGCCGTCGTCGGAGATGGCGACATTGACCTGTCCTGCTTCGTGGTATGCTTTTAAAAAAATTCTGCCGCTGGTATCTTTTCCCGCCTTCTGGCGGTCATCAGGCATTTCGATACCGTGATCCACGGCATTTCGAACCAGGTGGGTCAGTGGGTCACCGATGGCTTCTATAATAGTTTTATCCAGCTCAACCTCTTTGCCTTCCAGGGACAACTCAACCTGCTTGCCCAGGTTCCTTGCCAAATCGCGCACCACACGAGGGAATTTATTAAAAACATTTCCGATCGACTGCATGCGGGTCAGCATGATGGCCTCTTGCAATTCAGAGGTGATCAGATCTATTCTCTGAACAGCAAGTTCCGCGGTATGATGTTCGTTAGAGTTTATTGACTGGATGAGTTGGTTGCGACACAATACCAACTCACCTGCCAGTGTCATGAGCGAATCGAGCAGGCTGATGTTGACTCTGAGGCTGGACTCGACTTCTACGGATTTAGCTGCCGGCACCTTTTGTATTTCGGCTGTTTGGCAAGAGGGTTCAGCGGGAGCAGGTGACGGTTCGGGAGTTTCATTGATGAAATCATTTTCTTCAACTGTCATGGTTTCTTTGGCATCAGAGTCAAGGGCATCTTCTACAGGCTTTTGCACGACAGGTTTTAGGCTCATGTCTTCAGCAAGTTCGTAATCATAAATGGATTGTTCATTGATTTCAAGCAGTGCATTTATATCATTTGGTCGCAGGACCGTGGCGAAAAGAGCTATCAAGGGCAATTGATCCGGCAGGCCTTCCTGGTCAAGGGTACCAACGGCGTCTACAGCTATCCGGCAGCCCAGAATCGCACCGCAGTCTTGAATTTCATCCAAAAAACCCTGAAGCGTTTTGTCTTTCAGATGAACGTCTTGAATTAAATCTATTTCAAGCAGATAAATATATTTTCCCTCTTTCCAGGAACTTGAAATTTCGTCTGCGGCCACGGTAAGGCCGGGTTTTCCATCAGGAAACGTAATGTCAATCATTTCAAAGGCAGGCGTTTTTTCTTCTTCAAGCAGCGAAGCTTTGCTGATGGCACTCAAGGCTTCAATATGTTCAGATATGTCGACTTCATTGCTGGTATTGATATTGTTGATCAAATCCCTGAGGGTATCGGCGGCTATCAGCAGAATGTTGATGCTCTCCGGGTTGGGGATTAATTCGCTGCTTCGAAACTGGCCCAGAATATTTTCCATTTCATGGGTCAGGTTTTTGATATTGACAAGCCCCATAAAACCAGACCCCCCTTTAATGCAATGAGCGGTACGATATACTTTGTTAATCAGTTCCTTGTCTATGTTGGCTCCGGCTTCTTCAATGGCTAAAAAGTCATTTTCAATATCGGCCAGGTGTTCTAAAGACTCTTGGATAAAAAGCTGTATGGTTTCGTCGTCATTTTCTATGCTCATGTTGACTCCTATTTGAATCGACTTGAAGATTCCTGCAATTTCGCTGTGGCGGAACGGTCCCGCTTGGGCGGGGTTCGACTGTAAGGGATTTTGCTTGTTGCATTTGCCTGCTATTGCAGTTCAAAGTGTTGATCCAGCTGCATGGTTCCAAACAAGTTCGAAAACTCATCTGAAACGTTTTTCAGTGTCAATTTTCCACCGGCGTTCTTTAGCGTGTTGTGAGCGGCAATGATGACGCTCAGGCCCACAGGGTCGATTTTCTTTACCCCTGCAAAGTCTAAGGTGAGGTTCACAGTACTCTGTGCCGTTGTTTTATGCAGTTTTTTCTTTAAGGTATCTGCATTAGGGGCGGTGATATCTTTGCCGGGCTTAATAATCTTTTCCGCTGGTTTTTCCCTTGTTTTTGTCATTGGAGCCTCTTGTTTCCTAATGGTTTGACGTCCCGAAAATTCTATAACTTATTATAATCAAAGTCATTTAATCAAAATTTTCTGTAGATTCACTTAAACTCATCATTGACCATCTCGTAAAAAGTTACGAATTCAACAGTGTAATAAATCGTCTGAAATGATTTACGTTCAAAAACCGTGCCACATTGTTTGCCCCGGTTGCCACCTGGCCCCCGATTGAATCCGGAAAGGCAAGAAAGTGTCTTAACTTCCTGTTTTTATGGGGATAGAGGGGGGGTGTGAGCGTAATACAAATTACAAGCTCCTTGACATGCTGATCCTGCTCGACGGGACTGCCTGCTGCTGCAGATCTTAGAGAGTTTCTCATAATCGTCAGCAAATTGACGCCGTATGACTAATTCTTTGACGATTTAGGCCGACATGTAACTTTTTCTAATGACAAGACCCTTTATTTAGTCCTGAAAAACCTGGTCCTTCCCCGCATGGCGGGATCTTCGATGGGCCAAGCCTGTCCCGCATTGCGGGGGTCAGAGATATTTGGCTCTGCCTTAGAGTTTTGTGTCTAAAATCACAAATTCCAAGCACCAAAAAAACAAACAAGCTCCAAACTACAAGCACCAAATTCCAATGAAATTCCAAACTACAAGCACCAAATCTCAAGGAAATTCCAAAGTTTGTTATTTTGAATTTCGGTTATTGTGATTTATTTGTAATTTGATGCTTGTTATTTGGACTTTCCACTTCCTAAACTATTTTCGGTCATTGTTATTTGTTTGATATTTGGAATTTAATTTACTACATTTGAGATTAGGTGCATCCCTATGGGGTGAAATCAAAGCCTGGTCCTCTGGGCCAGGATTCTTTACTTAAGTTCTACTAGAGTCGCTCCCCATCCGCCGGCGTCGTAAGGTGCGTCTTTGAAAGATAAAACCATGGGATTTTTTTTCAAAAGTTCCTGAACTCTTTTTTTAAGTATGCCTTTTCCCTTGCCGTGAATAACTCTGACAGAGTAGATTTGTTCTTCCATA
>NZ_JAZFTO010000088.1:0-4477 GCF_036446775.1 Candidatus Desulfatibia sp. | reverse complement strand
ACAATAATGGAGACAGAACAAGTATGAGAAAAATTAAAAGAAATTTCTTCATTTTCGAAAAACCAATGGTGAGCAAAGTGAACCAAGTTGTACCTTGAAATTATAACATGATTAACCATTAATGAAAAGTGATTCGCTTGCATCGATTTAGCACTTGAAAGCACATTAACTTTAACTTATACTCTATAACTTCAGACCTCGTCATTCACCAAATAAAAATGACCGTAGACCGTTATATACTGCGGGATCTCACAAAAATTGGGCATCCGGTCGGTCTGGGTTAGGAGGTTCAGGGTTCAGGGTTCAGGGTTCAGCCTGCGACGAGCCCTTCGGCTGTGAGCTCAGGGTCGAACGGCTCATCCGAGTCGGGTTAATCGCTTCGCGATTTTTTCCTATACCATTGATTCCATAGGGGTAATTAAATGAGGTGATTAACCTCTGAACCTTTGAACATTGAACCTTTGAACCCAACACTTTGATTAGAAATGGAGCGTTTTGTACAAAAATTTCCCCGTAATCTTTCATTATTTACGAAGTCTGATTTTACAAAGCATCTTCTACGAAAGGAGAGTACCATGAGAAAAGCACGGTTGTTTACGATAGTTGTTGCGGTCTTGATGGGTATGTCCATTCCAGTCATGGCGTTTGAGGTCGGCGTCAGGGGGTATTACTGGTTTCCCGGTCTGAGCGGCGATCTTAGGGTTGACGGCAACGGCGTTACCGGCACCACCCTTGACCTGGAGAACGATCTGGGGATGGAGAATAAATCCTATCCTGTCATCGAAATCTTTGGCGGGCTTGGGAATCATCATCTTAGCTTTTCCTACTACAGTGTAGATTATGAAGGCAGCAAAACTCTTAACAAGACCATTAATTTTAACGGGGTGACTTATACTGCCAATACCCTGGTCAATACCAGTCTGGAATATGATGTTTACGACTTCATGTACCAGTATGACCTGCTGGACATGGAAAACATTTTAGCCGGGTTTTCTCTGGGCCTTGTGGGCAAGGTCAAACTCTTCGACGGCAACGTCAGTGTTAAGTCCACTACTCTAAGCACCAACCAAGATTTTACCGCCCCGATACCCATGCTGGGCCTTAATCTCCATATGGGTATTCTGCTCGACATTCTGGAAGCCCGCCTGCTGGTTACCGGTATCGGTTACGGCGACGGCACAATTTTTGACAGCCAGGCCGATGTTTCCTATACACCGTTTCCCTTTCTCGACATCCACGGGGGCTATCGTCTCTTTACCATTGACATTGATACCGACGACGTGCAAGCAGATTATAGCACCTCCGGCCCTTATATGGCCATTACTATAAGCTTTTAGACCTTTACACTTATAAAAACGCCTCGCTTTATCCGTTTTGCCTGTAGTATGCCGAACCATGTCTCTACTTGGTTCATCCACAAACATGATGAATTCGACTTTTCACGAATTCATCATAGTTAATGGAGCAATATCTATGAAAAAGGCTATTATAAAAGGGACCGGACGCTACCTGCCGCCCCGCGTTGTCACAAATCATGATCTTGAGCAATGGATGGACACATCGGATGAATGGATCCGGCAGCGTACCGGGATCGAAAAACGGCACTGGGTTCCTGAAGACGGCGGAGTCGGGCCTTCGGACCTAGGTTTTGAAGCTGCAAAAATAGCCTTGGAGCGGGCAGGGTGGACGCCTGAAGATATCGATCTCATCATTTTCGGGACCATGAGTCCGGATATTTATTTTCCGGGCTCAGGGTGTCTTCTGCAGCACAAACTGGGGCTGGCAACGACCCCGGCTCTCGATATCCGTCAGCAATGCACCAGTTTTGTTTACGGCCTGGAAATGACGGATGCCTTTATTCGCAGCGGTTATTACAACCGCATCCTGTTTGTCTGTGCTGAAGTCCAGAGTACCGCCATCGATATTTCAACCCGGGGACGGGACGTTTCGGTAATATTCGGTGATGGTGCCGGGGCCGTCTGCCTGGAAGGCGTTGAAACAGAGGATGTGGGTATTCTGGCCACTAATCTGCATGCCCAGGGGGAGCTTGCGAACATTTTGACGGTGGAATTGCCGTCACCCAAACTGAACCCCTGGATAACCGCAGAGATGATCAGTCAAGGTCGCCATTATCCGCACATGGACGGCAAATTAGTATTCAAAACTGCCGTCAGAAGGCTGCCACAGGTTGCAAAATCTACCATGAAAAAGGCCGGTCTTTCCATTGATGACATCGACCTTTTTATTCCGCATCAGGCTAACCTTCGCATTAACCAGGCTTTTGCCAAAGCCATGAATTTGCCTGAAGAAAAAGTTTTTCATAATATCCAGCGCTATGGCAATACAACCGCGGCAAGCATACCGATTGCCCTGGACGAAGCCATTGAGAAAAACCTGATCGGCAACGGAAGCACCGTTGTTTTTCTGGCGCTGGGTGCCGGATTGACCTGGGGTGCGGTTATTTATCGGTTTGAACAGTAAGTTACACCCAAATTGTGCCAAAACACAATTAGGGAGGTGTTATGTTGGTGCACACTGTTCTTGTGAAGATCTGCAATCTTCAGCGAGAAAGTTATAAATATCGGTGATAATCGATTCTGATATGTTCGCCATGGCTGCGCTCATGGCCGCGGCCAGGGCTCGCGGATTCTTTTGACGGCATGCTTTGCGTGCATTGTAACTTTTTTGAAACAGGATCCTATTGCTGATATCGGTCTCGTTATTGACTATCAAGGTTATACTTACCGAAAGCACGGCTTCCCAATAATCCTTGCCATCGTGCTCGTAAAACTCATCGACCGTACCCTGGAGAATGAGGGAGGCTAATAAGCCGTTATTGGGGGCAGCTACCGCCTTAAAAACCAATGACTGCCGGAGATCTCTTGCCAAAAAATGACTGACCAAATCTCCGGGGTTGGCCCGCCACATGTGATAGGTATAGGCATCTCGCGTAAAAGGTCGCTGCCGGTAAATTATTTTACTGGTGTTGTAAACCGGTGCCACCTGGAACCGTTCTATCTGCAAGACCAACGGAAAAGTGTGTAAATTTGCAATGCTGGGAGCATCATATTCCAGGGTGTAATAGTCAATTTTTTTATAAGGATGTTTTCCACTTAGACATCCTCCAAGCAGAAGAGCAATGCAACCCAAAAGAATGAATTTTTTCCCGATGTCATTCATAACGCTCCTAAAAAAGAGGTAATAGTTCAGCCACCAAGCCACCAAGCCTCTAAGATTATAATACTAATTTAAATTGTCCGGTTCAACCGATCTCGCCGGGGGAGGTTCACCAAAAATAAGTTGCGAAGGTTGATCGCTGACGCGCTGGAGTAAGTTGTTCAACTCCCCGGTAGCATTTTCAAGGTTCTGCAAGGATGCATTCAATTGCTGCTGAAAACTGTAAAGGCCGTCATCGGTATCTTTGACCAAGGCAGCACCATTTGCCAGCAATCTGTCCGCGTTTTCCATGGAACGTCTTAATCCGGAAATCGCTGCGGCAATTTCCTTTTTGTTTTCGGCTACCACACTGTAAATACTGGAAACGGTGCGGTTGGTATTATCAACAAGAGAGCTAAATGACGCCCTCGTCTTCTCAACAGAATCCATGGTTTTGTTTACTTTGTCGAGGGATGAACGCATATCTGATGACAAGCTTTTGAGCTGCAGGTCTTTAACAGCCTGGTTTGTAGTATCAAGAGTCGCTTCCAGTTTAGAGGATATACGGCCAAAGTTGAGGGCTTTGAACTGACTGACAACATCATCAATTCCTTGCAACAACTTTTTGATTCCAGATGGTTTTGTTGCCACAATCGGATATTTAGTAGAAAAATTGATCGGGGGAGCAAGGTCAGGTTCGTTTGCTTTTTTACGTTCAAGCTCAACAAACATTATTCCGGTGATACCGATTGACTTAAGTTGAGCCACTACATCTCCGCGATGTTCTTCCGGTTTCAAGCCTTCTTCGATTTTCATTACTACCTCAATCAAAGTGGCATCCGGTGCTACTTTAATGCTCTCGACCCGGCCGATGGGCACACCCCGATATTTAACCGGGGAATCCTTGTCAAGTCCCTGGACGGATTCGTCAAAGTAGGCTACATAACGAAGCCCCTTTTCAAAATAGCTGGACGTCCCCAGCCATATGATGGCGGTGGTGGCAATGGCAAACCCCATAAGTACAAAAATACCCACCAGCAGCTTTGTTTTAATAGAGGCTATCATCCAGTTACCGCTCTTTATTCCGCTTTGGCCCTTCGGTTGAAAAACTGTCGAACGTTCCGGTTTTGACTGTGCTCTTTAAGATATACGGGATCTCCCTGGGCAATGATCCCCTTTGTATGTTTATCCAGCATGATCACCCGCTGCGCAACACTAAAAATACTGTCGAGTTCATGCGTAACGATTACCACGGTTGTGCCGATGTTTTTATTCAGTTTAACGATCAATTCATCTACTTCAGCCGACATAACAGGATCCA
>NZ_JAZFTO010000087.1:0-41955 GCF_036446775.1 Candidatus Desulfatibia sp. | reverse complement strand
AAAAAGTATAGAGAACAATTACTAATACTGGAATAATAATCCATAAAGCCAGATACTTATTAAACCGATTCACAAGCTGCTACCTCATGTAAAAAAAATTAATGTGCTTTGCTGATTTAAAATGTTTCTAAACCTGATTTGCATTATTATCTTTTTTAACATATATTTTGAAAAATGGGCAGTTTATTCAATTATAAGGGCAATCGGGAAATAGAAAATGTCTGCAATTTGGCAAAAAGATTTATTGCAAACCCTGCATCATATTTTCTTCCTTAATTCCCAGCTGCCGATAAAGGAGATATAGCCTTGAAAGATCTGATCAAACGCATAGCAAAGGCATTGGTTGACCATCCGGAACAGGTAGAGGTTTTGGAGGTGGAGGGTGAACAGATCTTGGTATTAGAACTTAAGGTGGCTAAAGAGGACATTGGGAAGATAATCGGCAAGCAGGGCCGGACTGCTCGCGCCATACGGACCATTTTAAACGCTGCTTCCGGCAAGGCAAAAAAGCATGCTGTCATAGAGATTATAGATTAGTCAATATTGCTGCTCTCGTAAAAAGTCACGAATGCAACTATAGGTCGTGCCTTCTTAGATTTTATGAATAAATCAAGATTGTACACTATATGTGAATAGAACGAAGTCATTTTATCAAGCCTCAAAATCAGCTTAAAATTCATTCCAGCCTAAACATTTCTATTCTTTTTATTTAACGAAAGTCCGATCATTTCGGAAAAAATCCTGTTTTATCGGATTTTGTCCGATAATTTCGAACAGTCATTGTTAGCAAGGCTTAATAGCTTAGCATCCATCCATCATATTATTATTCCTGCTTATAATTTAGCCTTCCAAAATTGATAATCTATCTGGCATGTTTTTTGCTATATATATTCTTGTAATAACAATAATTAAGTTCAATCGCTCCGGCATCATCGTGGTGAAAATCGGAGGGTCTGCCGGGACCATACAGATCGGTATGGTAGTCGATGCGGTTTCGGAAGTATTAAATATCAGCGGCGAAGATGTCGAGGATACTCCCACGTTCGGCGCCAAGCTGAACACGGAGCATATTCTGGGTATGGCCAAGATGGAAGGAGGTGTGAAGATTTTATTAGATATTGATCGGGTACTTAGTGGAGAAGAAATAGAACTTCTCGAAAAAGCAGCGTAATGGGCGTTACAGGTTGCGAGTTACGAGTTGCGGGTACGGGTTACGAGTTTCAAGTATCCAGTATCCAGTTCCAGCATCCAGTAACAAATGACAAAAATCTAAAAAACGGAGATTAATTACCATGAAAAACATTAGCTTAAAAGCCAAACTACTAATTTTCTTTCTGGCCGTGGGTGTACTCCCATTTGCCGTGGTCGGGGGCATGTCGCTGTATAAATCCAGCAACGCCCTTTCCACCTTGGCCTATGGTCAGCTTGAAGGCATGCGCGGGGTCAAAAAGGCCCAGATTGAAAATTTCTTTGCCGAACGCCAGGGCGATATGGGTGTTCTGATTGAGACCGTGGGAACCCTCAGGCGCGAGGCCTTTGCCAAGCTTGAGGCTGTGCTGACGATCAAAAAGGCCCAGATTGAAAGTTATTTCACTCAGCGGTTAAACCTGTTGAAGGATGTTCAGCAAAACCTTCGCTTCACGGGAGGAATAAAACTTTTTACCGCTGCATTCCAAAAAGGCCTGGAGAGCAGGGAGTACCAGGAGCTAAGCACCGTTAGGGAAAAGGGTTTTTCCATCTTCATGGAAAACTTCGGTTTCTATGACGTATTTCTGATAGATGCAGACGGCAATGTGGTCTATACAGTGACAAAGGAATCGGATCTGGCTGCCAACCTTAAGACAGGCCCCCTGAAAGAATCCGGGCTGGGCAGGGTCTTTGCCAACTCTCGAAACCAGATTGCTGTAGAGGACTTTACCTGGTATGATCCTTCCAATGAGCCTGCTGCTTTCATTGCCACACCGCTTATTGACGGTTCGGGCAAGTATTGGGGGAGCGCCGCCTTCCAGGTTTCTTTGAAGGATGTCAATGCCATTATGAATGAGCGGGCGGGCTTAGGCAAGACCGGCGAGACCTACCTGGTGGGACCTGACAAACTGATGCGCTCTGATTCATTCCTTGATCCGGTCAACCATTCGGTCAAGGCTTCTTTTGCCAATCCTGATAAAGGCAGCGCCGATACCGAAGCCACCCGCAATGCTCTGTCAGGCAAATCAGGTGCTGATGTCATTATCGATTACAACGGCAATCCGGTACTGTCGGCCTACGCCCCCGTTAACATCAAGGGTCTGCACTGGGCTATCTTAGCAGAGATCGATGTGGCCGAGGCCTTTTCACCTGTTGACGACAACGGCAATGAGTTTTATGCCAAGTACACACAGATGTACGGCTATTATGATCTGTTCCTGGTGAATCCCGACGGCTATGTTTTCTATACCGTCGCCAAGGAGTCCGACTACCAGACCAATATAGTCAGCGGCAAGTATGCATCTTCAGGCCTGGGCAAGCTTACCCGGCAGGTTCTAGGTACAAAACAGTACGGTATCGCTGATTTTGAACCGTATGCACCCAGCAACGATGAACCGGCGGCTTTTATCGCCCAGCCGGTGATGCATAACGGCAAGGTGGAAATCGTGGTGGCCTTGCAGCTTTCTTTGGATGCCATCAACACTATCATGCAGCAGCGTGACGGCATGGGCAAGACCGGTGAAACCTACCTGGTAGGATCGGATAAGCTGATGCGTTCCGATTCTTTTCTCGATCCCACCAACCATTCGGTCAAGGCTTCTTTTGCCAACCCGGGCAAGGGCAGCGTGGATACCGAAGCTGCCCGTGAGGCCCTTTCCGGCAAGACCGATCAGAAGCTCATCATAGACTACAACGGCAACCCGGTGCTTTCAGCCTATGCGCCTTTGAAGATCGGGGACACCACCTGGGCGCTGATCGCCGAGATTGATGAGGCCGAGGCCTTTGAGGCGGTTAAAATGATGGAATGGATGATCGGGATAGTGGCTGCTGTGGGTATAGCGGCTATCATTATCATCGCCCTTTTGATCACCAATTCCATCACCACTCCCATCAACCGCATTGTCGAGGGACTGAACGAAGGCGCCGACCAGGTGGCTTCGGCTTCAGGGCAGGTATCTTCCTCCAGCCAGGAGCTGGCCGAAGGCTCCGGCGAGCAGGCCGCATCCATCGAGGAGACCTCTTCCTCACTGGAAGAGATGGCCTCCATGACCAAGCAGAACGCCGACAACGCCAACCAGGCCGACAACCTCATGAAAGAGGCCAACCAGGTTGTTACCAAGGCCAACGAATCCATGACCGAACTGACGGGATCCATGGAGGAGATTTCCAAGGCCAGCGAAGAGACTTCCAAGATCATCAAGACCATTGATGAGATAGCTTTCCAGACCAACCTGCTGGCCTTAAATGCTGCCGTTGAAGCAGCGCGGGCCGGTGAGGCCGGGGCCGGATTTGCGGTGGTGGCCGATGAAGTCAGAAACCTGGCCATGCGAGCGGCTGATGCAGCCAAAAATACGGCCGATCTGATCGAAGGCACGGTCAAGAAAGTCAATGAAGGCGGAGAGCTGGTGAGTACCACCAATGAGGCCTTCGCACAAGTTGCTGAAAGCTCTGCCAAGGTGGGTGAGCTGGTCGGTGAAATTGCGGCGGCATCCAACGAGCAGGCCGACGGGATCGAGCAGGTCAACAAGGCCGTGGTGGAAATGGACAAGGTGGTCCAGCAGAATGCCGCCAATGCCGAGGAGTCTGCCTCTGCTTCCGAGGAAATGAGCGCCCAGGCCGAACAGATGAAGGGTTTTGTCGATGAACTTGTTGCGCTGGTGGCCGGCAGTGCCGGTGCAGCTCAGAGAGTTACCCGGACCAAGGCTGCGGCTTCAAAAGGCATTGCAAAGAGAGGCCTGGCAGCTATTGTAAAAAAGGTCAAAACCAAAAAAACTAAAGAAGTGGCCGTGCACCAGGCCAGGGAAGTAGGTCCTGAGCAGGTCATTCCGATGAGTGATGACGATTTTAAAGATTTTTAGCAAAATCGTTTATCGGACAAAAAAACGCCTGCCCGCCATCACTCTCGCTCCCCGCTCCGTATCGGTCCGGGACAGGCAGGCGAGGCCTACGCCTCGGAGAGCGGGCGGGCGACTTCGTCGCTTTTAGTAAAAGGAAAGGCATGGTGATGGCCTCTTAGGTCATCACCATGCCACTTTATTTTGCAATTATTTAGTTATTCCATTTTTGCTTTTCACAGCTGATGGTTGGTGCGAGTTTTTCATGGACGTTTGCAGTCCGGCGGGCAAGGTTCATTTCGCGCCGCAAAAACTTATACTTAATCTGGTACTCTTTTCTGGGACAGATGTGGCTGAGGGGACCACTCCTAATTTAACAATGATTGCATCCCCTCATTTTTTGTGCCGGATGGACTGTGGAAGGTTTACTTAAAAGATGAACATCGAACATCGAACGTCCAACATCGAATGGTGAATAAAAAAAAACGAATGAAATTAAATTGCAGAGCGGAGCGACATCATTATTCGATGTTCAACGTTGGACGTTCGATGTTCGACGTTCAGTCTGTTCAGAAGGGCTGTTTATAAATCTTTTGGGAAAGTGAGATGACACATGGAAGCACTCTATCAATCATTTCAGCAGATACCGATCGAAGCCGTTGGCCTCCAGGGCCTGGTTCAAATAGTTCTTTTAGTCGGAGCGGTGGCCTTTAGATTTTTGATACCCAAGCCGAAAAAGAAAGATTGAGATTCTAATGACGATTAAACCACTACCTGCTAAAGCAGGTAGATTTCTGTTCTGACTGAAAGTCAGTCTAAAGGTACTTGGACGAATTAGGTTCACCGTTCTGGGTTATTCGTTCTAGGTTCTGAGTTCCAGGTTCTGCGCTCTGGGTTCGGATTCTGCGTTAACCCTTAAACCTTTGAACCCGACTCGGCTGAGCTCGTCGCAGGCTGAACCTCTGAACCTTTCAACCTTGAACCTTAACCGCAAATCATTATGATGCTAAAGCTTTTCGCCTAAAAGGCGAAGGTTTTAAACCTGGCGAATGGAAAAATAAAATTGAAGCCCGCTTTTTCTTTTCGGAAGCGGGCTATTTTTTTCAAAACGCAAAAGGCGCCAGAAAAAATTATATCTAAAACGCAATTTAATATATTTCGCCCGGAGGAAACGAAACCAGTGGGAAAGGTCCTTTTGGTTCGAGGAAATGCAATGATCCTGAAAAGGGATTTGAAACATACCTATCAGGCTAAAAAAGGTCTTCCGCTCTTTGATGGTGATACTATCGTTACCCAGGAAAAGGGGCAAATACGGCTTAAGTTTAATGACGAAAGCATTACGACCTTGGCTCCCGGGTATTCCAAGAAATACTTCCGCCGCATGGTAAATATGCGCTCGCTATTGCAGGTCAGGTATAGCTGGAGCGGTGGTAAACCCGTCGAATTCATCCCAGAAGACCGACCGGACAGCATCTGTCTCTTTGAGGATTTCGTGGCGTGCTTCTGAAATAACCTTCGACCGGCATTGTTGCAGCCGGGCGCAAATCGATTGTTGAGCGTCCAGGGAAACAATTTTGTCCGATCCGGCGCTTACCATCAGAATCGGGATGGTGATCTCTTTGCCAAACCCGGGTGCGACCAAAATAGCTATCGACTCAAACGTCGCTGACAGCCACCCATAAGTTACACCGCCAAGCGCAAGACCCGGATTTTCTTTAATGGCTCTTTTTTCATCCATAAACCGCACAGGATCCGAAGTCAGAAGGTTGCCTTCAAATTTTTCATCTTCAGGAGAATAATCGCCGGAACCGATGGCATAAGCCTGTTCCCAGCCGGCCTGGCCGGCAAGGCGAGTAATGCCCCTGGCAAACCATCGGGGAAAGGGGGGCGTTAAAATATCGATCATGGGCGATACCAAAATCGCGCGTTCGATGGCCCCGTGATGTTCATGAAGATAACGCAGAGCAATATGGCCGCCCATGGAATGTGCCAGGATGATCAAAGGAGATACGGCTTGCGGCTTAACGATTTTATCAACAAATACGGCCAAATCGCTGATATAGTCATCGTAGGTTTTGACAAATCCTTTATGCCGGTTCAACAGCATCCGCGATGAAAGCCCCTGGCCGCGCCAGTCAAAACTATAAACATCAAAGCCTCTCTGCTGCAGTTCGCCGATGATCTCAGCGTATTTTTCCATAAATTCCGTTCTGCCGCTCAACAGGATCACTGTGCCCCGACTTGCAGTTTTATCACTGCGCCAGATACCGTAACGTAATGAATAGTTATCACTTGTGGTCATCATGCCAAACGGTGATAACATGCTTTCCCGGGCTGCCGAATGCTGTTGCATCATCAGTAAAATCCCTGTAAATATTATAATCCGCCCTACCCGAATTCTGTTGATAGTATGCTTGTAACTTTTTTTCATGTCCATGAATATTCGGGTTGAAAGTGCACATTGACGACTTTGTGCTTTTCCTTTATGCTTTCAGTAGTTAACTACCATACTTTAGCGACATTCGGACAAAAGAATAAATGAACAACAAATAATGTCAACTTTTTTCTGGAGAAAAAATGGCCAAGCACTCTCACAATCATGTCGAGACCTATGATGGTCTCATAGGATTCGGTCTTGACCGGGAAACTGATGAAAATACGGTTATCTATTACCTGCAAAAGTTTTCCGATGACGAGCTGATGAGAACAATAATCAAAAAACTTAGCGCAGATGAACTTGAGGAAATATTCAGCATGCTGACCCGTCTTCTTAAAAATCATTTGACAAACAGAGAATATCACACTCTTTTTCTTAAAGATAACCTATGATGAATTCGCAAAAAGCCGATTTTTAAAATGAGGAAGGAATTATGTTTACTGCCAGGCAATTGGAAAGATATGCGGACGTTCTTTGGTGGGGGCTGAAGACCGCCCGAACCGGACGATTCAAAAAAGGTGATATTGTTTTAGTCCGGTTTGACAGGCCGGCAATACGGCTTGCTGAAATCCTTTATGCCAAACTTTTGGCTATGGGGTTGAACCCTGTGCCGCGCCTGAATCATACCACCACAATGGAACTCGATTTTTATAAGCTGTCAAACAGCAAACAACTCGTTTTCACGCCCCCGGGTGATGAATTCCTTTCTAAGAGTCTTAACGGCGGAATTTTTCTGCATGCCCCGCAATCGTTGACTCACCTAAGCGATATAGCTCCCAAAAAGATCGGGAAAGTTGCCGTGGCCAGGAAATATTTGCGCGATATTCTCGACAAACGCGATGATGAAGGCGCTTTCGGCTGGACCCTGTGTATCTTCCCTACCAAAGCCCTGGCCCGTCACGCCGGGCTCTCATTAAAGAACTACACCGGCCAGGTCATCAAGGCCTGCTTTCTGAACAGAACGTCGCCGGTATCCCACTGGAAGTCTATTTATAAAAAAGTGCAATCCATCAAGAAATGGCTCAACAGCATGCAAGTAAACTATTACCACATCGAATCTGCAAATATCGACCTTGAAATCACTCCCGGCGAAAAACGAAAATGGATTGGCATCTCCGGACATAATATGCCGAGCTTTGAAATATTTACCGTACCGGACTGGAGAGGAACAAAGGGGAAGTACTTTGCCAACCAGCCTTCATTCCGCAGCGGTAATTATGTAGAAGGCGTGCGGCTCGAATTTCAAAAAGGTGCGGTGGTCAAAGCCCGGGCTCAAAAGGGAGAAGATTTTGTCAAAAAACAGCTTTCAATGGATAAAGGGGCCGACAAGCTGGGTGAATTCTCTCTGACTGACAAAAGATTTTCAAAAATCAATACTTTTATGGCCAATACGCTGTTTGATGAAAACTACGGCGGCAAATATGGCAATTGCCACGTGGCTCTGGGTTCTTCCTATTCAGACGCCTATGACGGTGATCCCAAAAAATTAACAAAAAAAGCAAAGAAAAAATTAGGTTTTAACGATTCGGCCCTCCACTGGGATCTGGTGAATACCGAAAAGAAAAGGGTGGTCGCCCACCTTGCATCCGGCAAAAAGCTCACCATCTACGAAAACGGCAAATTTACCTATTAAATCGGACCTCAGCTTTTATTGTATTTGACTATCCCTCTTAATTCCTCAAAATCTTCAATAATGTAATCAGCACCGGCCCGCAGCAGGTCTTGTCTGAGCGCATCTTTTTCAGAGGATGAGATAAGAATGCCGATCCCAACAAATTCCGTCATAGACCTCGAAGCCGCCACCATATCATCAGGCATATCTCCGATGTAATAGAATTCTGAAACCTGAGATTTGAAGGTCCCTGCAACGGCATCCAGCATATAGGGATTCGGTTTGCTGAGCGATACGTTTATATTTTTCTGCTCGAATATTCGATGCTCTTCTTCAAGGCAATCGTCCAGTGTGATGACAGACGAGAAAAATTTTCTGAGACCGAAAAAATCTAACGGATAGTCTGCCTCGGCTTTGGGCCGTCCTGTAGCAATGGCCAGAATATTGCGTTTTGAGAGGCCTTCGAGGATGGGCGTGTCGACAAGAAGTTTTTCTCTGTTGATATAGCCCTCTTCATAATACACTTTGGCCGGGATGCCATAGGTGGATTCAAACAGGTCCTTTCCAAGATATATCTCCTGAAAAATCTGCTTTATAATATTTCCGCTCCCAACATCGCCGGTGTAAAGGCCGGTGATGAATTCGTGCTTTCGTTTTCCATTTCTTTCCAGCAGAATGGTTAGCGGTCTTTGGGTGGAGTTTATAAATTGAGCCAGGGCGGCAACATCACAACTACTGATCGTTTTGTCATACCTGGACCAGGGGTTCGGGTCTTTATGGTTTGTGAAGCCCTTTACCAAAGTGAATAAAAGATTAACGACCAAAACGGTCAAGTCCCAATCATTATTGAGTCCTCCGCTTTGTTTAACTCTGGCAAGATCTGCCAGTGGAAATAAAGGGTCTGGAAGATCCTCCCCTGAACAGGCCCCCTTGAAAAATAATCTGGCGGTTTGTCTTACAGTCTCACGGTATGACCCTGAGACATCAACAATAACCCCATCCATATCAAAAACGATTAATCCTCGAGGTTTCATTTCCCTTAATTCGGTACTTAGAAATGGATTTTGTGGCAAACTTTTTTCATTGCCACCCCGCCTACTGGATGGCGGGCAGGTGTGGCAAATATTTTTTGGCTCCGGCTTGACTGGGTTAGGACAAATATTTTTAATAAGCGGGCGGTTAGCGGACAGATTTACGATTCATGGTGATCCAGGTTGTTGTGTTCGGGTTTTGCGCTCTGATGTAACTCCAGAAATGCATTGTCGACACCCTTGGCGTCTATCAGGTTGAAAATTTGGTTCATCACCAATGCGAGTATGCGAACATGCTCCGTTTCCAGGTCGGCAAGTTCGTAGATTAATCTCTTTTCGAGCGGGTCAGGTAATGTTTTGCTCAGTTCCTCACCGCTTTCCGTCAGCGCAACCAACACAACCCGGCGATCTCCCTCTTTACCGACCCGTTGCACCAGTCCCCTTTTTTCCAGGCGATCCACGATACCTGTTATGTTGGCGGGTGTAACGTATAGCCTGCGGCTCAAAGATGCCGATGGAAGGGGGCCGTCTTTGACCAGGGTCCTTAATATCGTGCTTTGCGGTCCTGTCAGGTTGTATTGTTTGCTCATCGTATAAGCGTCGAGTGATACAGCCCGAACAAACTTGCGAATCGCGCCTACGATTTCCTTAATTAGCAATTCATTTTCAGTATACATCCCTTACTCCACAACGCGTCTTTTGCCATCGATATATATTCAAGGAACAATTGTCAATGATTAGTTGCCTAACGGATTTTTAACAGGGCCTAATAAAGTTGTGGGCCAGCTTTTTCACTATGTCTTAATGAAAAAAGCAAAGGATGCCGCCGGAAACGGAACAATGCTTTGACAGGCGGGACAAATGGGGTCATTTAGGACAGGGCGTAGGGTGCATAATTTATCTAAAATGGTGGGGTTTATTTCAGATTTTTTGGTATAGCCACCAGAGTTGGTTGGGATTGCCATATTTCTGTTCATAGATCGCAACATTCCCTTGAGATAAAAGGATAAATTTTGTCATTAATAGATCCGCATAAAACTTGGGGTCTCTATAATGAGTATGGGGATGAGCCCTATTCGGGTTTGAAGCACTGACACAACTCTCTCTGAAAAAAAATAATCCTTCCGGTTTAAGCCATTGATATATCCGATCGCCCAGTATGCGAATTTCATCATCCTTTAGGTACATAAACAGCCAGTTAACAAAAACAAAATCAAAACGTTCATTTTCGATATTTAAGTCCATCACATTTGTAACCAGATGAGTAGTATTAAAACAATTTGAACACTCTTTTTTGTTTTTTTCTATAAACTTATCTACGAAATCTATAGCGGTGACATGTTCGGCCACCGAAGCAAAATATGTAGTAAACCGACCTATGCCGGCGGCCGGTTCTAATACTTGCTTTCCTTTTAGATCAGGTAAATAGCTGATAATTTCACTTCTTTCAGAAACATCCAACTCCAGGGCATCAGGATTGCACATCATACCGGTCGCATCATCGTTTTTTTGTTTCCAGAAATTTAGTCGTTCATTATCATTACCGCACATAATACTAAATTCCATCTCATATTTAGGCAACGGCGAGCATTCGCAAGTTCTCACGGATGTTCTCATTTAGAAGAACATCTTTTACCGAGGACACAATTATCTCATTTTCGGCTTGCGTTCTTGAAGCAATCCGAACAAATTCTCCGTCAAGCCCTATCTTGTCAGAGCAGTCTCGGATGTAGACACCATATTTAATTAATAATTTTGAAACGAAATCAGAGGACGTCGCACCGTTCGTCAACTCAACTAAGATGAAATTTGCCATGCTTGGATAGACTTTAAGACCCGCTATAGCTGCTATTTCAGAAAATAAATGTTTAGCTTCCTGAATATAACGAATACGTACTTTTTCATATTTTTTTTGAAATTCATCCTGCACATAAAGCCTGAAAAAATATTCAGCTAATCCAGACACATTCCAAAGATGACCATATCGGAGCAAATAATTGACTTTTTCTTTATCCATAACCGCATATCCGGCACGAATACCAGCTATCCCGAAATCTTTGGTCATGCTTTTGACAATTATTAGATTTTTAAATTCTTTGGTCATCATTGTTGCACTTTTTATTGCATACGTCTCATCTTCATGGGCAAAATGAATAAAGCTCTCGTCAATGATGATATTTTCAACCCACCACAATTGATTTAAAAGGTATTTAATATCTGCCAGGTTAATATATCCCCCACTGGGGTTGTTAGGATTGATCAATACAATCGTATCCGGCTTTTCTTTTTCGACAAGCTGAATATACTTTTCAATATTTATCCTCAAATTGTCATCTTGATTGAGTTCTTCAAAAACAACTTCTACGCCGCTTTTCACAAACTCATAATATGGTGAGAATGTAGGGATGTTGACAATTATTTTCCGCGTTGTGAAGTTTTGAAGAACCGCTTGAATAATTTCAGTCGCCCCATTTCCGATAAAAATATTTTTTGCCGGCACATTCAAATGGTTTGATAAAACGTTAGCTATCACCTGATTTTGGGAGGGATAAAACTCTATTACTTTCCTGAACTTGTCGGTATGGATTAACTCCTTTGTAAAGTTATCCAAAACCAAATCCGTAGCATATGGATTGGATAAAAAACACGCATCTACTTTTATCTCCAGTTGGGGCAACTCTTCAGCAATTGTAAATATGCTTGGAGAATGTGAACCTGCTTCATCGCTTAGCTGTTTTATAGCGTTGACAATAGCTTTTTCTTCATTTGTTAAAATTATCATCCTTGACACCATCGCTAGATTGATACGCAGTTAATTACTCAAAATTATACGAAAAAATCAATAACTAAAACACTCGGCTATCCCTGTCTGCCAAACATAATACCTTTCCTCATGTCACCGTTGCGAACCCACTCAATTTTTGTAAGCCAACTCTTTTCGATGCTTTCATAGTCATCCTTTGTAAAGTTCTCTGACAGCTGATGGCTATTGTTTCGAAATCGCTCCAGTTCAGTCTCAAGCATCTCGAGAAAATCGATGGAAACGTCCTTTGCTTCCACCTGCTTGAAACCTGCATCCTCCAGCAGTTTTCCGTATGCCAAAGGCTCGTGCAGATCATATCCGCGATCGAGTATGTACTCTTTAAAAGACTCGCAAATTTCCTCGCTTCTGGGACGCCGACAATAATCTCCGATGATTATCTCGCCGTTGTCGTCGAGCCATTGGATGCATTTCGCAAAAAGCTCGCGTTTTTTAGCCTCCGGGAAATGAAGGAGCGTATCGCGGCTCATGATGACATCCAAAGACTTGGAGGCAAAATCCATGTTCAGGATGTCCCCGCACATGAAATTCACCTTGCTTCCCCTTGCGGCTGCTCTTTCCGTTGCCATGGTGAAAATATCACCACAAAGATCAACGCCGGTAAGGCTGCAATCGTATTGAGACTCCAAAAAAAATACGGGGCCGCCAATGCCGCTTCCGATATCCAGAACGCGGGCATCTTTTTTGAGATTTTGCAATGGTAGACACATCTGCTCCGTCATCCTGTGTCCGCCGGCACTGATATACCCCTTGCCAAATATCTGCTCGTAAAGCATGATGCGCTTCTCGGTATACTGCCCCTGGTTGTCCCATTTATCTTCAGTAACCATTATCTCAATCCCTTTGTTTTATGTTTATCCGGCATTCATATACTTTAATATCTTAAAAGTAAATATCTAAATAGTATATTTCTATATTATTAATGTTTAAATAGTATCTCTCTTTTTCTGAACATGTCGTATCGCCTTGGAATTTAGCGAAAATTCTAACATTGGGGGTTAGAAAGGCAGGTAGGTTTTGCCAAAGAAAAAAATTCTGAATGCGGCCTTGAAAGGGGCGTAAGCAAAAGGGAGTTCGACTAGATACCGGGCCTTATACGAAGACTAAAATTAAACTTTGTATTTTCCGAAATCGTCAGGTGTAAGTTTTTCAAGATATTCGGCCCACTTTTTTCCTTCTTCAGTGTCATCTGTCATCTCATAATCGGTGTCAACCATCTGAGATTGTTCGATGATTTTGTCATCCACATAAATTGGAGCGCTAAATCGGATTGCAATCGCAATCGCATCGCTGGGACGGGCGTCCATATGGAAATTTGTCTCTTCGGAAGTAAAATATATTTTGGCGTAAAAAGTATTATTCTTTAAATCACACACTTCAATCTTGGAGACATCTAGATTCATAGTCTCAATGAAATTTTTAAAAAGATCATGAGTCATGGGCCGATCAAACTTGATGTTTCTGAGTGCCGAAGCTATGGACGTGGCTTCGAGCAGTCCGATCCATATAGGGATGGCCTGGTCGCCTTTCACCAACTTTAATATGATAATCGGTGTATTTGATGCCGGATCCATGGTCATGCCCGCTACGGTTACTTCATGCAACATGGGTTTTTTCTCCTCTCAATCCAAGGGGTATATTTGTCGCCTTGACCGGTTCGCCCCAGAGTGAATGGGAAAACGCTTTCATAATTCTGATGCTAACCAATCTGCCGGCCATAATCTCATCGCCGGAGATACCGCCGTCACCCTGAACAAAATTGACGATTTTATTTGTAGATGTCCGGCCGGTCCATTGAAAATTCTGCCGTCCGCCGTGTAAATCAACTACTTTTTGTTTCTTGCTGTAGCCCTCCACAAGAATTTTTTCCTCAGATCCGACCAGCGCCTCATTTGCTTGGGTCGTATAATAATCCTGCAGATCCAGAACCTCTTTCAATCTTTCTCTCTTTTCCTGTTCGGAAATCTTTTCCGGCAAACGAGTTGCCGTTACATTGGGACGATCAGAATACTTAAACGCAAACAGACCGTCAAATCTTACTTCTTTGATCAACTCCAGGGTCTGTTCAAAATCATGTTTTGTCTCTCCTGGAAATCCCACGATAATATCGGATGTAATAGCGATCTCAGGACATATAGTACGCAGTTTTTTTACTTTTTCAAGGTACAACTCGCGCGTATATTTCCGATTCATCATTTCCAGGACCCTGTTTGATCCTGATTGTACGGGCAAATGAATATGCTTGCACAGCTTTTCAAGATCTTTAAACGCAAACATAAGATCTTTTGAAAGGTCTTTGGGGTGCGAAGTCGTAAATTTAATTCTCAAAAGCCCGTCAACTTCGTTCACAAGTTCCAGCAGCCGTGAAAATGTTAAAAGACCTTCCTTTTTTCCGTAGCTGTTTACATTTTGGCCCAGGAGGGTAACCTCACGCACACCTGCTTTAACCAGGGTACGGATTTCATTAATTATCTTCCCGGATTCCCGGCTGGTTTCCCGGCCTCGCACATACGGGACCACGCAGTATGAACAAAAATTGTCACACCCCTGCATGATGGTCACAAAACGCGTAACCTCTCCATTGTCAGATTCATTGCCGACAAAATCAAATTCGTCAATGCCTTCCGACATGTCAACATCAATAACCTGGCATCTTTCTGATTCGATCTGCTCTATTAAGCGCGGCAACCGGCTGATGGCACTTGTCCCGAAAACCAGATCCACATGTCCCATGCGCTCCATGATCCCGGCGCCTTCCTGCTGGGCCACACATCCTCCAACGCCGATTAAAAGATCAGGCTTTGATCTTTTAATATCGGCCAGACGCCCCAAAAAGCTGAAGACTTTTTGTTCAGCCTTTTCCCGAATTGCACAGGTATTGACAATAATCAGATCCGCCATCTCCATCAACGGGGTCATCTGGTACTCAAGGGGCCTTAAAACCGCTGCAATCTGATCGGAGTCATAATGATTCATCTGACATCCAATGGTGTTGATATATAGATATTTTGTATCCATTACCCTCTAAATCCAGCCCCCCCTGCTTCCCTGCCGCATAATATTTCAGCCACAAAGGCACTAAAATAATCAAGGGTGAGCAGTCATCAGTGAGTAGTGATCAGTAAGGAAAACTGATAACTGATCACTTACATTTATGTCTTTGCCGGCCCAGCCTGCCCCGTAGCTCCGGCAGATGGTACTGGGGTTAAATCTGAAAGCTATTTAACCGGGGTGCCTTTGTATCTGAACCTTTAGATTGAAGGTACTTGTTCAATCATGATATTTTTTTTAAGGTCCTGCAAAATCATCTCGACATCCGCCTCGCATCCGGGTGCAATTTGAAACATCACGATGCCCGCCTCCGGATCGAGTGTTGATGAGACTGCTAAACCGTCATAGGCCTCAAAAATAAATTTAAGAAAGGCGATTTCTCTCCGATCAACACGATAATATTGCTTGATGGTTTCCAACGTCGCTAAAGCGCCCTTATGTTTCACCTTAAACAAATAACCAATAACGGATAACGGATAACACCTATTTGTGATTTATCACAAATAGGGTATCACCATATCACTTTCGATTTCAATAGAAAAATCCGGGTGCAATATTTTACTTGCAATCCATATTGCTTGACATTATTATCCCAAAGATCAATGCTTAAAAATCGATGCCATTCTCAGGAGTAAAGGGGATGTTTTTCAAAGGCCCCTAAAGGTGATTACATATGCCTAAAATATTCCGAACGAGTACACGCGAATCAACCATATTATCGAAAATCGAATCTGCAAAAGAATACGCCCGCCGAAAGGCGATAGCTGGCGTGAGAGATTGTGATGAACCGCTTTCCAATGCCATCGCCATGAAACTTGTTGAAAGCAATCTGGTGGAAACCACCAGCAAAGACGCCCTTGAGGAAGAAATTTTAAAGTGCCTCGGGAGGCTAACCCGTGCTGAAGACTTTGACATTGATTATCAAACTGCACCTTTTCGGAGCATTGTGCTCCAGCCACATGTCGTCAGTCTTTACGTAACCGCTTTTGTAATCGAAACCCTTATTAACCATAAAGTTGTTGTCGATATCTACGGTTCAGACGAAGAAATATACCGCTGTATAAATCAGCAAGTCACTAAATTCCTGCCGTAACAATGCGCCCTTCCTTCTATCCCAAGCTGGTGAACGGACCTTTTGACGACCCCGGTCTGTTCGTGCCCTTTTTGCTCGAAAAACGCGCTGTCATGTTCGATTTGGGCGACATTCACGCTCTTTCGCCGCGGGATATCCACAAGATAAGCCATATCTTTATTACCCATACCCATATGGACCATTTTATCGGCTTTGACCGGCTGCTGCGCCTGTTCCTCGGCCGAGATCAATCGATCTATATGTACGGTCCGGAAGGCTTTATACAAAACGTTGAGGGCAAACTGGCCGGGTATTCCTGGAACCTGGCCAAGCATTATAGCTATCGATTCAGCTTACAGGTCAGCGAGGTTCACCCCGACCACTTGATAACAAAAGAGTACCTGTGCCACAACAGATTTCTCCCGGCCCAAAAGGATATCAAGCAACCTTTTGACGGTATGCTGCACCAGGAAGCCGGCCTGTCTGTTTGTGCCGAATTGCTGGACCACGATATCCCCTGCCTCGGCTTTAGACTCCAGGAAGGCTTTCACATCAACATTATGAAAGAGAGTGTTGCCCGGCTTGGACTTGAAACCGGTCCCTGGTTGAATGCATTCAAACAGGCCCTGTTCAACAGTCAGGACCCGCATTCAGAATTTGAAGTCAAATGTGGGAAAAACCTTTCAATACAAAAACGATTTGTCATGGGTGAGCTTGCTGAACAGATTGCCCTTATTACCCCGGGGCAGATAGTAGCGTATATCGCGGATGTTGCTTACAGCAAATCGAATGTGGAAAAGATTGTCAGGCTTGCCAAGGATGCGGACCACCTCTTTATTGAAGCCGCTTTTCTGGAAGAGGACCGGGATATTGCCGGGGAAAAAGGTCATCTTACCGCCTGGCAGGCCGGCCGCATCGCCGGCCTGGCCCGGGCAAAACAATTCACCCCTTTCCATTTCTCTCCCAGATACACCGGCCGGGAGCACCTTTTGGAAAAAGAGGCCCGCCAGGCCTATGAAAAAGAAATAAAAAAATCGCTGCCTAATACCTAAATTGCCACCAAGGCACAAAGACACAAAGAAAGAGTGTGGATTATCAACCTTAATGATTCAGTTTTATTGGTTCCATTGGTTTGGTTGGTTAACAAATAAAACTAATTAAACCAATAAAACCAATCGGACAATTTAAATTAGTACTATAATCTTCGTGCCTTGGTGTCTTCGTGGCAAAAAAACAAGTTTTGCTATAAAATATACAACTTTTAAGAATAGAACGCCTTAATCTTTTCCACCACATAGATTTGCTGATCATCTGACATCTCGGGATATACAGGCAGGGCCAGGGTGTGGCCGGCGGCGTGTTCGGCTGCCGGGAAGTCCCCTTTTCTGTAATTCAGTTCTGCAAAGCATTCCTGTAGATGCAGAGGGAGCGGATAGTATACCTCCGTGCCGATGCCGGCAGCATTTAAAAACCCGCGCAGCTCGTCTCTTTTGGCCTTGACGCCGATGACAAACTGATTATATACGTGGCGGTCTTGGCTTTCAGCCGGAATCCGGACGACATCATCAAGTCGGGCCAAAGTAAATAATTCTTTGTATTTGCGTGCGTTTTCCCGGCGGACTTCAGTCCAGTCGTCAAGAAATTTCAACTTTACGCAAATAACGGCTGCCTGCAGTGCGTCCAGCCTGAAATTTCCGCCTATGAGCGAATGGTAATATTTAGGGCCGGAACCATGCACCCGCAGCGTGCGCACTTTATCGTAAAATTCGTCTGTATTTGTTGTGACAGCCCCTCCATCACCAAAAGCGCCCAGATTTTTGGAAGGAAAAAATGAAAAGCAGCCGAAATTACCCATGGAGCCTGCCCGCCGCCCTCTGTATTCCGCCCCGATGGCCTGGGCGGCATCCTCTATAACCACAAGATTGTTTTCAGCGGCAACCTTTAAAATGGGGTCCATGGCCGCACACTGACCATAGAGATGGACCGGAATAACGGCTTTAAGACTTGCCCGCTCCGTGCTGGTCATAGCAGATAAGACACTTTCTAAATGTTCGCAAGAGATATTATAAGTATCAGGATCAATATCGACAAAAACCGGTCTGGCCCCTGTTCGGGTTATGGACCCGGCTGTTGCAAAAAAAGTGTAGGGTGTTGTAATAACCGCGTCTCCCGGTCCGATTTCAACGGCCATCAGTGCAATCAGAAGCGCATCAGTTCCGGATGAAACCCCCACGGCGTGCTTTGAAGAGCAATACGCCGCAATCTCCTTTTCCAGCCTCTCAACCTGGGGGCCAAGGATAAAATACTGGCTCTCAAAGACTTCACCCGTTGCCTTCAGGATCTCTGCCCTGATGGTTTGGTACTGAGCTTTCAAGTCGAGTAAAGGTACTTGCATTTGTGCTTCTTCCACAAAAGAATTTCTAAATTACTGCCTGCTTTTTATCAGCCTGTTCGAGTTGTGTCTTCCGGAAGATGTGGCCGGGCTGCAAACAGTTTCAACGGCATTATAGCCGATCAGTCCATTAACCTCCCGGGTCAGGGCCCGCCCCGCCCTTAATTTCAGGGTATCCGATAAAGCGATAATCGTTTCTGTCTTTCCGGGACTCAGCAGGTGAACATACCCCCGGCATGATCCCGGATGTCTTTGAAATATTTTATGCAATTGAATCAACGAGGCCTTATCCGTATTGCTGATGTCAAGATTGAAATGAATGCTTGCGCTCCAGGTCTCTTCGGCTTTTTTTATGGGTATGATTATATCTGCCAAAATTTTTAGCGAGTTTTCATCCTTTTGCAGCTGCCCCTGAACGATAATAGGATTATCATCGACAAGCAAATCATAAACTTTTACATATACTGAAGAAAAAACCACAACTTCAACCGAGCCGCGCAGATCCTCAATGGCCACAAAAGCCATCAAAGCGCCCTTTTTGGTCTTTATTGTTTTGGTATTTCTGACCAGGGCGCCGATTCTGACAATTTCTCCGTCATTGCGTTCCTGCAGTCCCACAGAGTCGGTATTGGCGAATTTTTCCAGTATATCCTCATATCTGGACAATGGGTGCCCGCTAATATAAAAACCCAGAGATTCTTTCTCAGACGCCAACATCTGTTTTTCATCCCATTCTTCGATTACCGGTACCGACGGCAAGTTGATAACCGGCCGGCTGCCCTCCATGTCGAACAATCCCATCTGTGGGTCCGACCGCTCCCTCTGGAGCCTCTGCCCATATTCGAGACTCTCTTCCAAAGACGCCGTCATCCGGCTGCGGTACTGCCCGGTGGAATCAAAGGCACCGCATTTAATAAGGCTTTCGACAACACGCTTGTTCACTTTTTTCAGATCAACACGATCGCAAAATTCAAACAATGAGTTGAATTTTCCATCTTTTCTGGCCTCAATAATGCCGTCAATGGCACTTGCGCCGACGTTTTTAACAGCCACAAGTCCGAATCTTATTTTTGAACCGGAAACGGTAAATTCCTTACCGCTTTCATTGATATCCGGCGGAAGGACTTCAATGCCCTGACTGCGACATTCGGCTATATATTTGACGACGCCGTCAATGGAATGCATTTCACTGGTAAGCAGTGACGCCATGAACTCCACGGGAAAATGTACTTTAAGAAAGGCGGTCTGGTATGCAATCAGCGCATAGGCGGCGCTATGAGACTTGTTGAACCCGTACCCCCCGAACTTTTCCATGAGATAAAAGATTTTCCCGGCTTTGTCAGATGGTATGCCGTTGGCTGTGGCACCCTGCATAAAGCGCTCTCTGTGCTCGGCCATTATCTTTGGAATTTTCTTTCCCATGGCCTTTCTCAAATCGTCGGCTTCAGCCATGGAATAATCTGCCAGGTCACCGGCAATGTTCATAACCTGTTCCTGGTAAACAATAACGCCGTATGTTTCTTTAAGAATCGATTCTAATTGGGGTACAATATATTCGACCGCTCTTTTACCATGCTTTCTTTCCACAAAATCATCCACCATACCACTGTCAAGGGGGCCGGGACGATATAGAGCAACAAGCGCGATAATATCATCGAAGGTTTCCGGTCTGAGCCTGACAAGCAGGTCTTTCATGCCGCTGCTTTCAAGCTGGAAAACACCGGTAGTATTACCGGCTGCAAGCAGACTGTATGTGTCAAGATCATTTAAATCGAGGCTTAAAAGGTCGGGCGGGCTGCCGCCCTGTTCGGCAATAAGCGCAAGGGTACCCGCAATAACCGTCAGGTTGCGAAGGCCCAGAAAATCAAATTTCACCAGCCCTATCTTCTCGACACATTTCATGTCGAACTGGGTCACAACCTCACCCTTTTTGCCTTTGTAAAGCGGGAGATATTCCACCAGCGGCCGGTCGGCGATGACAACACCGGCTGCATGGGTTGAGGCATGCCGCGGGAGCCCTTCGAGAACACGGCAGATGTTTATCAAATCGGCAATTTCAGGTTTCTCCCGCACCAGATCTTTAAGTCGCGATTCCTGCTGAAGAGCTTCATCAAGGCTGATATTTAATACATCCGGAATCATCTTGGCAATGGCATCCACCTCAAAAAGCGGAATATCCAAAGCCCGGCCTACGTCACGAATTACGGCCCGGGTCTTGAGTTTTCCGAAAGTGATGATCTGCGCAACGAAATCATTGCCACCGTATTTATCTACCACGTACTTAAAGACTTCTTCCCTTCCGTTTATGCAAAAATCAACATCAATATCCGGCATGCTTTTGCGAGCCGGATTGAGAAAACGCTCGAAAATCAGGCCATGCTCCAGGGGATCCAGATCTGTAATTCCAAGCGAATAGGCCACAAGACTCCCAGCCGCCGACCCCCGGCCGGGTCCCACGGGAATGTTATGATCTTTGGCATAGCGTATAAAATCGGCCACAATCAGAAAGTAACTGGCAAAATCCATGGAATTGATGAGGGCAACCTCATTTTCGATACGTTCGATATAAGGTTTTTCGTCAAAATCGGCATTCTTGGCCTTCATACGCTGCAGTCTGCTTTCCAGCCCTTGCCGAACACTGGCTTCAAAAAGTTCAGCCAGGGTCTGTTCCGAAGAAGTTTCAAATTTGGGAAAACAATAATTATCAAAATCGAATTCAAGATGGCAGCGTTTGGCAATATCCACGGTGTTTTCAAGGGCACCCGGATAGTTCTTAAAAGCGGCATGCATCTCGGTTTTTGATTTAAAATAAAGCTGGTCGGTTCTAAACTTTAAGCGTTGCGTGTCGTCAACGGTCTTGCCGGTCTGGATACACAAAAGTACATCATGGGCCCGAACATCTTCCTTGTTGAGGTAATGGCAATCATTGCAGGCAACCAACGGAATGGAAAGTCTTTTGCTCATATCCAACAGCGCCTGATTCACTTCTTCCTGAACTGCGATACCGTTGTTTTGAACTTCAAGAAAAAAATTGCCTTCACCAAAGATATTAAGATAAAAGCGTGCCGCTTCATCAGCCTGCTCTGGTTTGCCTTCTTGAACGAGCCTGGGAATTTCGCCGTGCAGACAGGCCGACAGACCGATAAGACCGGTGCTGTGCTGCTTTAGAACATCTTTATCTATGCGGGGTCTGTAGTAAAATCCCTGGAGTTGGGCTATGGTGGCCAGCCGGCACAGATTGCGGTACCCCTCCTGATTTTCAGCCAGAATAATCAGGTGGGTCAAGCCTTTATTGTCCTGCGGGGTTCGATCTGAGATACTGCGAGGCGCCACATAGCATTCGCACCCTATGATCGGTTTTATTCCGGCTCCGTGGGCTTTTTGATAAAACTCCAGGGTGCCAAACATGGTGCCGTGATCGGTAATAGCCACAGCTTCCATACCAAAATCACGGGCTCGTTTTAAAAGAGGGCCTATCCGCAAAGCACCGTCCAGGAGGCTGTACTCGGTATGAACATGCAGATGAACAAAATCGGAGGGCGTATCTGGCATTGTTATATTTACAATTTTTTAAAAGAATAGCCACAAAGGCACCAAGACACAAAGAACAACTGTTTATTATAATTTAACTTCGTGTCTTGGTGTCTTGGTGGCGAAAATATTTTGCCGGAATTGGGCAAAAGGGGGCGTTTTTCAAAGGTCTCATTATGAAGTCGAAACTTCCAGGCGGTAGTTGGGGGCCTCTTTAGTAATGATTACGTCGTGAACATGGCTTTCGCGCATACCGGCAGTGCTGATTTTCACGAAGCGGGCCTTTTCCTTGAGTTCTTCCAGAGTGCGGCACCCCACATAGCCCATACCGGACTTTAATCCTCCAACAAGTTGGAAGATATTATCGGAAAGACTGCCCCGGTAAGGAACGCGCCCAACAATACCCTCCGGGACCAGTTTGTCGCCTTCAAAATCATCAGCCTGATAGTATCTGTCCTTGCTACCCTTTTGCATGGCTTCAATGGAGCCCATGCCCCGATAGACTTTGTAGCTGCGGCCCTGGTAAATAACCAACTCACCCGGGCTTTCCTCGGTTCCGGCGAAAAGTCCGCCGATCATTACAACATGAGCGCCGGCCCCGATAGCTTTGGTAATATCACCTGAAAATTTGATGCCGCCGTCGGCAATTAAAGGAACTCCTGTTTTGCTGGAGACAGGTCTGCAACTCAGTATTGCGGTTACCTGGGGTACACCGATACCTGCTACAATACGGGTGGTACAGATTGATCCTGGTCCGATGCCGATTTTTACACCATCGACGCCTGCTTTAATAAGGTCTTCAGCCCCTTTGGCCGTACCTACATTGCCGGCAATCAGTTCAAAATCTTTAAAAGTGCTTTTTAATCTTTTAACTGCTTCAATAACGTTTTTGGAATGACCGTGAGAAGTATCGATTAAAATAACATCCGCTCCGGCCTTCAAAAGTTCTTCCGTGCGCTGCTCCATATCGGCGCCGACACCCACAGCGGCACCGACTCTGAGCCTGCCCATCTCGTCCTTGCATGCATTCGGATATTTTTTTATCTTTTCAATGTCTTTGATGGTTATCATGCCTATCAACCGCTCATTTTTGTCGACCACCAGAAGCTTCTCTATCCGGTGTTTATGCAGCAGCATTTTGGAATCTTCCAGCGTAATTCCTTCAGAAACCGTAACCAGGTTATCCTTGGTCATAACCTCGGAAACACTCTTTTCAAGGTCAGTTTCAAATCGCAGATCCCGGTTTGTGACAATACCCGCCAGTTGCTCGCCTTGGGTAACCGGAACTCCTGAAATACGATACTTCTCCATCAGCTTCAGCACTTCATAAACCTGCTGATCCGGGTGAATTGTTACAGGATCAACAATCATGCCGCTTTCAGATTTTTTAACTTTGTCAACCTCAACTGCCTGACTTTGGACACTCATATTCCGGTGTATAAAACCGACGCCGCCTTCACGAGCCAGGCTGATGCATGTGCGTGATTCTGTAACGGTGTCCATCGCGGCGCTGACAATGGGAATGTTCAGGGTAATGTTTTTTGTTAATCGGGTAGTGGTATTAACATCGCTTGGTAATACGTCTGAATACCCCGGAATCAATAAAACATCGTCAAAGGAATAAGCTTCTTCAGGCAGTATTTTTAGCATAAAGCCCTCCATCAAAGGTCTCATTGCTTGTTGATATTAGATTAATATTTCAGATAGATCTTTTATGAAAAATGCGTGTTTTGAACTCGAATAACAAAAGGGCTTAGCTTTAGCAATCTTTATTTGTCTCCTTGACATTCAAAGTGTACTCGTAATATTTTAAATTCGAAAAAATTGATTTTTCATAGGGTAAAAAATTGCCATGCTGATTGAAATCAACACCAAGAACCCCCAGCAACGACTCATCACACAGGTGGTTGACGTTATTAAAAGAGGGGGTATCATCGCCTATCCAACCGACACTTACTATGGAATTGGTTGCGATATAATGAACAAAAAGGCTATCGAGAAGATATATCTCTTAAAGCAGCGCGATAAAATTAAGCCTTTCAGCTTTCTATGTTCAGACCTCAAAAACATCAGCCATTACGCCAAAGTTTCAAACTATGCTTATAAAACCATGAAGCGGCTTTTGCCGGGCCCCTATACTTTTGTGCTGGAAGGTTCCAAGCTGGTCCCCAAAATCATGCTTACCAAGCGCAAAACCGCCGGGATACGGGTGCCGGACAACTCGATTTGTCTTGAACTGGTTAAAGTGCTGGGAAATCCGATTATTAGCACCAGCGCCTCCATGCCCGATGGTACTCTTTTTTTTGACCCCTCTCTGATTCATGATTATTTTCAATTCAGAATTGATATTGTCATTGATGGTGGACCTGTTCCCGGATATCCTTCAAGTGTTATATCACTGATTAATGACATACCCGAAGTCATCCGCGAAGGTAGAGGCGATGTCGGCATTTTCATTTAAAAGGGGATATCGGTTTTTGCCTTTCTGCGGCCTGTTCCGCAGAGCGGGGGAAAGGCAAAAAAATCCTGAAAATCCTGCCTGTCCCGTAGGTAGGAACTATCGTACTGGGATAGATCCTGTCTAAATAAAAAAAACGCTCGCGAAAAGGAGCGCCGTGCTGAATGTGAGTCTGCTCCGGATAAAGATCCGGTCTGGTTTATTAAGGGTTTATGCGGGACGGTATATATACTGCGCCGACAAAAAGGGGTGAAAGATGCGGTTAAAAAACTCTGTTGTGGATAATCCCGACAGGTATTTTAAAAAGGAGAACTTTTTTTCCCGGGCATAAACCGTGGAAATCTTTCCTTTGATTCCGCCCAGGCGGCCGGCCCATTCGATGGCATCTTCAAGATTCCCGAGACGATCAACCAGCCCCAAATCTTTGGACTCTTCTCCTGTAAAAATACGGCCATCAGCCAGAGATTCAACTTTGTCCTGATCCATTTTGCGACCTGCAACAATATCCATAATAAATTGTCTGTGAATTTTTCTGGCAAAATCCTGGAGAATAGTCCTCTCTTTGGCCGTCATCTCCCGGACCGGTGAGCCTATATCCTTGAATTCCCCACTTTTTACTACAATAGGCACCAATCCTATTTTTTGAAGCAGCTCCTGATAATTTGTAAATCCCATAATAACGCCAATGCTGCCCGTTATCGTGCCGGGGTTGGCAACAATCCCGTCGGTGCCGGCAGCAACATAATATCCGCCGGAGGCTGCAATGGCACCCATGGAAGCGATTACTTTCTTTTTGCTTGAAGTTTTTCTAATCTCCCTGAAAATCTCCTGTGAAGGCCCCACGGCGCCTCCCGGGGAATCGATCCGAATGACGATCGCCTTAATAGAATTATCCTCCCGAAAGCGCTTCAGGTTTTGGATAACATTTTTAGAATCAGTAATGATTCCGATGACCTCAATAATACCGACTTTGTCTCCAAATTCAAAATCAGCGGTCCGGGTACCCACTACAAACAGCAGAGCCATTACTATCATTGCAACCGCTACGATAGATGTGAAGGTAAGAAGAAAAAAAAGATATGGGTGTCTGCGAGAGAACATTTTGATACTCGGTTACTATTCTCCGTTTAATTTTTCTTGAAGATTCTCTCTCAAGATTTCTCCAAAAGTTGAAGTCGTGGGCCTTATATTGTTTACATAGTCACTCAGTAAGTTCTGCTCGTCCTCCATTTCAAGTCTTTTAATTGAAAGGCCGATCCGTCTTTCATCGCTGTTGATATTCATAACCCTGGCGGTGATGACATCCCCAACGTTGAATTTGCCAACAGGGGTTTTAATTTTTTCTTTGCTGATTTCAGACACATGCACTAACCCCTCGATGCCCTCTTCCAGTTCTACAAAAACTCCAAAATCGGTAAGGTTGGTAACCGTACCGGTTATTTCTTTGCCAACTTCATAGCGCTCAGCTACAGTTGTCCAGGGATCTGTCTGCAACTGCTTTATCCCCAACGAGAACCTTTCATGCTCTTTTTCAATATCAAGAACTACAGCCTGTATAACTTCACCTTTCTTGAATATCTCAGAGGGATGTTTTATGCGCTTTGTCCAGGAAATATCTGAAATATGTACAAGACCGTCAATACCTTCGTCGATACCGATAAAAAGACCGAAATCGGTTATGTTTTTGATTTTTCCTTCTATGGTCGTACCAACCGGATATTTTTCGCTGATGACATCCCACGGATTTGGAACCACCTGCTTCATGCCCAGAGATATGCGTCTGTTTTCAGGCTTGATGTCAAGGACGACAGCCTCAACCTCCTCTCCCACGGAGACTACTTTGGAAGGATGCCGAACCTTGCGAGTCCATGACATTTCCGAAACATGAATCAATCCCTCGATCCCCTCTTCCAACTCTATAAAGGCACCATAGTCCGTAAGGCTGACAACCTTCCCTCTTACGCGGGTGCTCAGCGGATATTTCTCAGTAGCGGTTGACCAGGGATCCTCTGTCAGCTGCTTCATGCCCAATGAGACTCTCTCCCTTTCAACATCAAGATTAAGAACCTTTACGGTTATCTCGTCGCCGACTGCAAAGAGTTCCGAAGGGTGTTTTACCCGTCCCCATGAAATGTCGGTAATATGCAGCAGACCGTCCACTCCGCCAAGATCAACAAAGACACCGTACTCTGTAATATTTTTGACAATGCCCTCAACAAGTTTTCCCTCATGAATAGCAGCTAATGTCTCGGCTCGTTGGCTTTCGCGTTCCTGTTCAAGGATAGCCCTTCTGGATAAAACGATATTGCTGCGTTTTCGATTATATTTTAATATTTTAAAAGAAAACGTTTCGCCAACCATATCATCAAGATTGCGAATCGGCCGCAAGTCTGCCTGGGAACCCGGCAAGAAGGCCTGAACCCCTATATCTACTGAAAATCCACCTTTGACACGATTTACAATAACGCCCTCGACCACTCCGTCTTCATCATACGATTTCTTGATCTCTTCCCATACTCTAACCTTGGTGGCTTTTTCCTTTGAAAGGACGACGCGCTCTTCTTCTTCATCCCACCATTCAACCATAACATCTACAGGGTCACCGACTTCGGCATTTAAGTTGCCATCTTCATCTTTGAATTCATTTATTCGGATCTGACCCTCTGATTTATACCCTATATCAACCAGGACATGATCCTTGTCCACCGAAATGATCTTACCGGTAACAACCTCCCCTTCCGCAAAACGCTTAAAGCTTTCCTCGTACATGTCCATTAAGTCTTCCATGTTACCAGGAGAGTCTTTAGCCTCTTTCGTGCTGTCAGGAGTTGTCTCAACCTTTTCTGAAGTATCAACTGTTTCCTGATTTTTTTCCGCAATATCAACTGCCGCTTGAGGTTCTTCGATATCGTTCGTTGTCGCTTGAACCTCCTCTTCAGTGTCAGACACAGTTTGGACTTCCTCTAAGTCATCGGCCGTTTCCTGGACTTCATCTGTCTTTGCACTCAGGTCCTGGACTGCTTCCGATGCTAAGTCATCAGCCGTTTCTTGGACTTCATCTGTCTTTGCACTCAGGTCCTGGACTGCTTCCGATGCTAAGTCATCAGCCGTTTCTTGGACTTCATCTGTCTTTGCACTCAGGTCCTGGACTGCTTCCGATGACACATTATCAACAGATGTATCTGTATCAATCTCTTCTATTGACTGCATATCAACAGCGTCTGATTTTGTCTGAACAGGCTCCTCAGAAGATTGTTTTTGCTCTAACTCTTTAGTTGAATCGTTTTTTTCAAGATTATCCATTAAACAAAATACCCCCTAACCATTTTTTTTTATACTATCCTCTGCCTGCGGCAGCATAACCGATCTTGATATCAGACTCATTTTGAAAAAACAATGATTATTTTTACAATGCCTCAATCTTAGACAACATCAACTTGACAACCGTTTTGACAGAAAGTTCAGTAGAATCTATTCTTATCGCATCCTTGGCAGGTTTCAAGGGTGCCAAATCTCTGGTGCTGTCATTTTTATCCCGCCTGGCCATATCCCTCTCAACTTCCTCCAAGGTCTGTTGGGTTTTGCCTGCCAACTCCCGGTATCGCCTGAGAGACCTTGTTTTATGAGATGCATCCAGGTAAAACTTTATATCAGCATCCGGGAACACCACCGTACCCATATCTCGCCCTTCGAAAACAACGCCTTTTTCCTGTCCCATTTCCCTTTGCAAGTCCAAAAGATACCCTCTGACTACCGGTCTGGCGGAAACCGCCGAAGCAAACATGGTTATTTCGGGTGTACGGATTTTATCCGTAATATCCGCATCATTCAATAATAGGCGCAAACCTTGTTCGCCTGTTACAAATTTTATTTTCAGGGTGCGGCACAGTTTTTCAAGGCCCTTATCATCGTCCGAGTTTAATTCTGCTGATATTGCCGCTAACGCGACCCCCCTGTACAGCGCACCGGTATCGATATATTTATGAGCCAGACGATGGGCCAGCATCCGGCTTACGGTTGTTTTGCCTGCACTGGCAGGCCCGTCTATTGTAACAAGAAGACGCCTCATAGTTTTAAAATACTTTCTCCAACACTTCTATAAAGCGGGCATTCTCCTCGGCAAGACCGACATTAATCCTGATATATTGGGGATACCCATATGATTTCATCGACCGTACAATAACTCCATGTCTGAGCATGCTTTCAAAAATTTCATCAGCGTCTTTTTCTACGTCAATGAGGAAAAAGTTCGTTTGAGTTGGAAAATATTTAATCCCCAGCCGGTCCAGGGCAGCATGCAAATAATCGAGACCTTTATGAGTAAGTTTTAAGGTCTTATTTAAAAAAGCTTTGTCATCAAGCGCTGCTTTTGCGCCGATCTGGGCCAGAGAGCTGGTATTAAAGGGCTGTCTGACTCTGTTCAGCAGACCCGCAATTTTTTCAGGCATGATACCATAGCCGATTCGCAGCCCTGCCAGGCCGTATGCTTTTGAAAATGTACGCAGTGTAACCAGAGGTCTGGCTTCGTCAAGGTACTCAATGCCGCTGGCACAGTTTTTTTGATCTCTTATAAATTCAAAATAGGCCTCGTCTACGACAACAACCACTTCAGGCGGCAAGCTTGCCATAAAGTTCTCAAAGTCTTTTTTAAATATAACGGTTCCCGTGGGATTATTGGGATTACACAAAAAAACCATGCGGGTTCTGGATGTAATCTCAGCCTGCATCCCTTTCAAATCGATGGAAAGAGAACTTAAGGGAACCGCTACGGGTATTGCGGCGGCGCTTCGAACCATTATATCGTACATTAGAAAAGAAGGCTGCGGCAGAACCACTTCATCGCCCGGTTGCAGCAGTGACCAGGTCAACATACCGATAATATCATCGGAACCGTTACCTAAAACGATATTCTTAGGTGACACTTCCAGATGTTGGGACATTTTCTTGATAAGATCATAACCGCTTCCATCAGGATAACGGTTGAGTTTGCCTAAAGCCTCCTGCATGGCCTTAACAGCCATTGGAGACGGGCCCAGTGGATTTTCATTGGAAGCAAGCTTAATGGATTTAGCAATACCATATTCTCGTTCAAGCTCCTCCAGAGGCTTTCCGGGCTTGTAGGGCTTTATCGATAAAATGTTTTCTGGAATGGATATTTTCATATGACGTCTTTGGAATTTAGTCGTTTAATGCCAAGATTTGTGTATTTTTGTGGCTGTAAACCGTAACATTAATCACGAAAACGCGAAAGTACGAAAGCACGAAAGAAAATTTGTCAGCAGGCTCTATTTCCCGTTTCGCAGTGCCGCTTTGCGGCCCTGTTCCAGGGCCTCCAGATTGATGGGAATAAGCTTTTCGCGACCGGCAAAATGTTCTTTGACACACTCGCGCAGCAAATCAAAATCAACAATTTTGCTGCGGGCAACAAAAGCAGCCAATGCTACAACATTGGCCGCTTTTACGCTCCCAACGTCTTGGGCAATGTCGTTGGCCGGTATTAATAGCTCGTCAACATCGTCACGACCCGTATTGATGGAAATTAAAGAACTGTTAATCACTACCACACCGGCCGGTTTCACCAGCGGTGCAAATTTCTCCAAAGAAGGCCGGTTCATGGCAATCAAGTGCAAAGGGTTTCTGATAACCGGAGAGCCAATGGCTCTGTCACTTATCACCACCAGGCAATAGGCGGTCCCGCCCCGCATCTCCGGGCCGTAGGAAGGGATCCAGGCCACTTCGAAGCCCGCTTCCATACCTGCGTGCGCCAGGATCTCTCCGATCAATAAAATTCCCTGCCCGCCAAAACCGGCAAACATGACTTCTTTCTGCATGCAGTTCTCCTAACTATTCGGGTGTCTTGTATTCCCCCAGCGGGAAATAAGGAAGCATATTCTCCTCGGCCCATTTGACCGCCTCCCAAGAAGTAAGCCCCCAGTTGGTCGGGCAGGTATTGATCAGTTCCACCAGGCTGAAGCAGCGCCCGTCGAGCTGATACTGAAAAGCCTTTTTGATGGCTTTTTTGGCCCTGACAATATATTTTGGCTTTATCACGGCCTGTCGGGCCACAAATGCCGGTGTCACCAAGGCGGAAATCAACTCAGCAACCTTAATGGGCATTCCGACCTCTTCAACTTTGCGCCCGGCAGGAGAAGTCGTGGTGCGCTGGTCCGGCAGAGTTGTCGGCGCCATCTGGCCGCCGGTCATACCATAGACCGTATTGTTGATAAAAATAGTGGTAAACTTTTCGCCGCGGTTGGCAGCATGTATAATTTCTCCCATCCCTATGCTTGCCAGATCACCGTCACCCTGATAGGTAAAAACAACCAGGTCAGGTCGAACCCTTTTTATGCCGGTGGCCACTGCCGGAGCTCGTCCGTGAGCAGCCTCTTGAAAATCAAAGGTAAAGTAATTATAGGCCAAAACCGCACATCCTACAGGTGCAATACCGACTGTGCGCCCCCGTATACCCAGCTCGTCGATGACTTCGGCAATCAAGCGGTGAGCGATCCCGTGGGTACAACCCGGACAGTAATGGGTGGCCTGGTCGGAAAGGGCTTCGGGTTTTTTGAATGTTTTTGCCATTATATCAGCTCCTTAACGAAAGATTTAATCACATCGATGATCTCTTCCGGGATCGGCACATCGCCTCCTGCTTTCCCAAACCATTCAACCGGGCATCGGCCGCGAACACTGCGCTCTACATCTTCAACCATTTGTCCCATGCTCATCTCAATACTCACGGCTACCTTACAGCTTTTTCGCCGGACGGCTTCCTCAATGGCTCTTTCCGGAAACGGAAAGAGGGTTTGCGGTCTTACCATGCCCACTTCGAATCCTTCAGCTTTTAAGATATCGATAGCAGTACGGCACACCCTGCTCATGGTGCCGTAGCTGACGATCAGTGCCTTGTAATCGGCATCCAGGTTATAAGACTCATAGCGAACCTCTTCGCGTCGCATACGATCATACTTGGCCTTTAAGACACGATTATGGGCTTCCAACTGCTCTGAATCCAGAAAAAGCGACTTGACCAGGTTGCGCCGGCTGCTTTTGCGAGTCTCCATCCCGTTGGTGGCCCAGTCATCCTTATTGCTCGGCTCGGATTTGAGTTCATCCGGAAATTCCACGGGCTCCATCATCTGGCCGATCAAGCCATCCCCCAGAATCATCACCGGGTTACGATATTTTTCAGCCAATGGAAATGCCTTCATCACCATTTCAACGGCTTCTTGAACACCTGCCGGCGCCATGACCAGCAATCTGTAGTCACCATGCCCGCCCCCTTTGGTCGCCTGAAAATAATCCGCCTGGGATGGAAGGATGCCCCCCAGTCCCGGTCCGCCGCGCATAATATTGACAAAAACTGCCGGGCACTGAGCCCCTGCAATATAGCTTATGGCTTCGCTCATCAGGCTGATACCCGGGCTTGAAGACGTGGTAAAAACCCTGGCTCCACACCCGGCGGCTCCAAAAACCATGTATCCTACAGCAACTTCACTTTCGCCCTGTAAAAATACTCCGCCTACTTCAGGCATCCGCCAGGAGAGGTATTCCGCGATTTCAGATTGAGGTGTAATCGGATAGGCAAAATAGTTCAGGCACCCGGCCCTTATGGCAGCCTCACCGATGGCTTCATTTCCTTTCATCAATATTCTGCCCATGACTTATCTCCACTTGTTGAAGACCCCCGTACCGCTGACGGCGGGACTAAAAGCCGTACGGGAAATGCGCTTGTTATTGCAGTTCCGGTTCGGTGGCATCTTCAACGGTTTTATTAATTGTAATCGCTACATCAGGACACATAATACAGCAGGTTGTGCAGAAAACACAGTCCTCCGGACGTGCTTGATGTGCCGGGAAGTAACCCATCGGATTGACTTCTTCAGAGATTTCCAGAACCTTCTTGGGGCAGACGGCTACACATAGCCCGCAGCCTTTGCACGTATCTTTGTCGATAATATGTTCATATCCCATAAACTTATAACTCCTTTTTCCCGCACATCTCACCCTCTTTGCTTGAATCTCACAGGTTTTTTCCACGGCGGAACAAGCTGTCTTTTTATGACTAAAATCGGACAGTCAAAACGTTTACTGTCTATTGCCGGCAACAGTTCTGCCGCTACGGTAATAAACATCAGCGGTAACGCGCTCTCTTTTGATAAGGCTCTGACAAAATCGTAACCTTTATAGACATCTTCCAGCGAGGTTTCATCGATTAGATTAGCGTTGCCGATGATACCGGTTACAGCTATTTTGGAAGCTTTCTCGATCTTATCACGAATTTTCAGACATCCTGCCACCGTATCGGTAAAAGGTCGAAACGGGTTCACAACCAGCAGCATATTAACATGCTTGTCCCGCAACGGGTCAGCAAGGGTTGCCAGCACTCTGGCTCCGAAGTCTTGGCCCCCGACATCCAGTACTGTCAGCCGGCCCCTTTGGCGGAGCATGCCGGCTACAGCAGGGCTCAATATGGGCAGATCGGCTTGCAGAAGTTCTTCCGGAGGCAATACCACATCTATCCCCAAATCAGAAAGCGGCCCGCGGGCCTCACGCATTCTGAAATAAGGATTGACAAGATCGAGATCCGCAATACGAACGTCAATACCTGCACGCTTGCGGTCCACTGCAAAGTTTATGGCAACCTCGGTTTTCCCACTACCGTAATTTCCTACAACTGCAACAATTCCTTCGAGTTTTTCCACCTTGCTACATCACCAATTCCGTAAAAAAAATAAACTGCCGGATCAGCAATTTAGCTGCTTTGTATTTTCATTTTCTACCACTGTCAAGTTATAAAAATAAAATCGCTGTACGATTTTATAAAGCGTCCGCCTGCGGCGGACTTGAAACCTAAAACGTGATGAATTCGGCTTTATACGAATTATTATACCGGTTTCCATAAACATGTTCCGATTGATTCACTTGGGTTCATAGTTTTAGTAAAGCCGCCGGATGATTTCGTTTAGGTCGGGAAGCTGTCTGAGCAAATTAGAGCGCGTTAAAGCGAACATCATCAACGTGTCTCCATTTGGAGAATAAAATCAATTTGTTGTACTCTATTCTTAACACCATAGCCATGTTCGCTTTTAGGCGCTTTTATTGGCGAGTTCTTGCCGACCTAAACGAAATTATCCGGCGGCGAAAACGGAACGCTATTTTCAGAATCGCTATAATCTCCTGCCGTTGGGCTTGACACTATAGTCACATTTTATTTATAGTTACACCTCTTTAAAATAAAACTTTCCAAGAACACTGGAGAAAGCCATGCCTCAAAAAGCACTAATAACAGGAATCACCGGCCAGGATGGCAGCTATCTGGCTGACCTTCTGCTCAACAAGGGCTACGAAGTCCATGGGCTTATTCGGCGGTCCAGTACGTTTAATACCCATAGGCTCGATCATATCTATGTCGATCCTCATGATCCCAAGGGAAAATTTTACCTGCACTACGGGGACCTGAACGACGGCGGTCAGCTTAGCAACCTGGTTTACAATATTCACCCTGACGAAATCTACCATCTGGGTGCTCAGAGCCATGTCCGGGTCAGCTTTGATATGCCTGAGTTCACCGGAGATATCACAGGATTAGGGACAACCAGAATCCTGGAAGCCATACGCCGAAGCGGTATAAAAACCCGGTTTTACCAGGCCAGCAGCAGTGAAATGTTTGGCGACGCCCCGGCACCCCAAAATGAAGACACGCCCTTCTGGCCCCGAAGCCCGTACGCAGCCGCCAAGGTATATGCTTACTGGATGACAAGGAATTATAGAGAAGGTTACAATATGTTTGCCTGCAATGGTATTTTATTCAACCACGAATCTCCGTTGCGCGGCGAAACATTTGTTACTAGAAAAATTACGCGGGCGCTCGCCCGTATCAAATTTGGGCTGCAGGACAAATTGTATCTCGGCAACCTGGATGCCAAAAGGGATTGGGGGTATGCTCCTGATTATGTAAAAGCGATGTGGTTGATGCTGCAGCAGGATGATCCTCAAGACTTTGTGATTGCTACCGGCCAAAGCCATTCTGTCAGGGAATTTTTGGAGGAAGCTTTCTCATATGCCGATTTAGACTGGAAAGAGTATGTGGAAATCGACCCGAGGTATTTCAGGCCCACGGAGGTTGAACTTCTTTTAGGTGATGCCGGTAAAGCCCAAAAAAACCTGGGATGGGAACCAGAGGTCGGCTTTAAAGAACTGGTACGCTTGATGGTTGATGCCGATATAAAAGCTTTGGAGGAAATGAAACAGTGTCAGGATATTATCCAAAAAATAACAAGCACTAACAAGCCGTAAGACATTGGGCCCAGACAACTCGACCTTAACCTTAACCTGTTGCTTCCATTTCCTTACACAACTTGCTAATGGCCGGCCCGCGCCATGTGCCTCTGCCTGATAATGTCGGCACGCTATTCGATTCCAGGTGCTGTGCGATCTTGTCGAAGCTCATACCATCTTTTCTCAACTCTAAAATATAGTTCGGTAAATTCTTGCGATTAAAATCGGTGGTTTTTACGGTCTGCCCAGCATGTATTGCCGGGGTCCCCGGCTCCGATTTCGATTCTGAACCGGCTCGATCTTCCTCTATGGACTCCAAGCCGCTTCCAAATCGTTGTTTTAGAAACTCGGCAATACTTTCCATGGCCGCGGCTCTGCGCTCATCTGCCTTAACTATAGTTTCAAAGGCATCGGCAAAGCGTCGATGGCTGGCGGCAATATCTTTCAGAGCCTTATTAAGTTCTAAAACAATGTCACTCGAAGCGTGATGGGGGCTCTTTCGGCCGTCGGCATCTCCCCGCCATTGTGACCTCCGATGTTGAGGATCTTTGTAGGACCGGCCGCTTCTTTCATTTTGCCTGAATTTACCGCTGCGCAGATTGTGAAGAAAATCATTCATTTAGACCTCCAGATATATTAAGATAAACCCGCTGCCTTAATAAAAAAAAACATAAATCGAAAATTTGAACCCGCTTAAAAGAAGGGGGTTGTACCTAACAGCAGTGCTTCGCAGCCCGGAAAGGAAGTATTAAATTTTAATGGCCCCTCGACCCCGTCTTAAAGGACGGGTTTTCTCTGATGGGAGTGCTGCGCGAAAGGCAACAGGTCGGCCACAATTCCGATTCGCTCTTTGTCTAATAATTATATCGGCAGATAATCAATTAATGTTAAGAGGTTTTTCACGGAATATATTTTTAATGAAATTCCAGACAGGAAATATGAATGTAAATGATTTCAGCGCGACTGTCAAACAAAAAAAAAGTAGCTTGGAAATTGGGGTGCTAAAGGCTGATTTTTCAGCTGTTTTTGCCCTGTTTTTGCCGATCTTTCAGGCGGCGCCATTTAGCAAGTCTCTGCTTAATGGTTTTTTCGTATCCTCGACCGGTGGGGGAGTAAAAACGACCGCCCTCGAGTTTATCGGGCAAATATTGCTGGGGAACATACGCATTTTTATAATTATGAGCATACTTGTAATCTTTGCCGTAACCCATCCCTTTCATCAGATCGGTGGGTGCATTGCGGACAGAAAAAGGAACAGGCAGCGTACCTGTATCTTTAATACACGCTTTGACCTCTTCGTAGGCTTTATATATGCTGTTGCTTTTGGGAGCCGTGGCAAGATAAACAGCGGCCTGGGCCAGTGCCAGTTCACCTTCGGGATGCCCTAAAAATCTGAAAGCCTCCATGGCACTCAACGCAAGCCTGAGAGCGTACGGGTCTGCATTGCCAACATCCTCGGATGCAAACCTGACCATTCTGCGGGCAATATAAAAGGGGTCTTCACCGGCCGCAAGCATGCGACCGAGCCAATAAAGAGCCGCATCCGGATCACCGCCCCTTAAGCTTTTGTGCAAGGCTGATATAAGATTGTAATGTTCTTCACCATCCTTGTCATATCCCAGGGCCTTTTGTTCTAAAGCCTTCTCTAAGCTTTCAAGCGTTATGCCTGTGGTTTTACCCTCTGGGTCCGGGTCTTGGCCGGAAACCGCCAGGGAAGCTGCTATTTCGAGGCTGTTTAAGGCCGCGCGGGCATCGCCGTCGGCAATTCGTGTCAAATGGGCCATTGCCTGTGGATCGATAGTCAACTCCAAAGTTCCAAGACCCCTTTGCTTGGCTTTAAGGGCACTGTCAATTATAACTTCAAGCTCATCCGGCCCCAGGGCATTTAAAGTTATCACGCGGCATCTTGACATGAGGGCCGGAATCACCTCAAAAGAAGGATTTTCTGTCGTCGCACCTATTAAGGTTATCAGCCCGCTTTCCACATGGTGGAGAAAGGCATCCTGCTGGGCCTTGTTGAACCTGTGGATTTCATCCACAAACAGGACCGTCCTTTTGCGGTACAGGCTCTGCTGCTTTCCAGCCTCCTCAATCACCGAACGGATCTGCTTGATACCTGACAGCACCGCCGAGAATTGAACAAAATGGCTGCTGGTTTCGGCAGCCAGTATGCGGGCAAGGGTTGTTTTGCCGCAACCGGGCGGCCCCCATAGAATCATGGAAAAAATTCGGTCCTGCTCGACGGCGTGACGAATCAGGGTCCCCGGCCCCACCGCATGCTTTTGCCCTACAAATTCATCCAGATTTACAGGGCGCACGCGGTCTGCCAGCGGCCTTGATTCATCGGCAGCTTTTCTGGCTGAAAATTCAAACAGATCCAATTTATCCTCGTTCCTCGTTACAAGTTGCTCGTTATCCGTTTCGGGTTGCCGATCACTGCTTGCCCGGCGTAGCCTTGGCGAAGACGGGATCACCGCCCTCGTCCTGTCCGCTTGCGGAAAATGATTCGAAGCGGTGTTTTGTCAAGCCCGGCCCCGGCCCGGATCTGGTTGGCAAGATAACGTTTATAGGAAAAATGTACGCCTTCCGGATAGTTAACAAAGCAGACAAACGTGGGAGGCCTGGTCGACACCTGGGCGAAATAGTAAATTTTCAGGCGTCTTCCCCGGTAAAGCGAGGGCTCGTTGCGCTCCATGGCGCGCTCCATGATCCTGTTTATCTGCCCCGTCCCGATGCGCCGTGTGTACTGGTTGTAGACCTCATCTACCATCTTGAAAATTTTAGCAACCCTCTGTCCCGTCAGGGCTGAAATCGTCATGGCCGGCGCAAAGCTTATGAATTTGGCCTCCATGCGTAACTGGTCGCGGTATTTTTTTTCGGTTTTGCTGTCTTTTTCCACAATATCCCACTTGTTCAGCAGCAGAATGCATCCGCACCCGCGCTCATAAGCATACCCGGCGATATTGACATCCTGTTCGGTAACCCCTTCAAAAGCATCGATGACAATCAGGGCCACATCACAGCGTTCAAGGCTCTTTAACGCTTTAATAATGGAAAACTTCTCGATTTTTTTTGACACCTTTTTTTTACGCCGGATACCGGCGGTGTCAATAAGTAAATATGACTTCCCGTCAATTTTGACGGCTGAGTCAATGGCATCGCGGGTTGTGCCCGGGATTTCACTGACCACCAGGCGCTTTTGGCCCAGGATGCGGTTAATCAAAGAAGATTTCCCCACGTTGGGCTTGCCCACTACTGCCAGTTTGACCATGTCGTCGCTTTCAGCGGCATCCGTTGGCGGCAATACCCGCACCAGGTCATCTAAAAAATCGGACACGCCGTAGCGATGTTCAGCCGACAAAGGATACAATTTCTCCAGACCCAGGCTGTAATATTCGTAGAGCTTTACCTCCTGTTCAAGTGCGTCGATCTTGTTGACCACATAAAAAACCGGCTTGGCGACTTCACGCAGAATTTTGACGATATCTTCATCAAACGGAGAGATTCCGCCCTTGCCGTCCAACAGCAGAACGACAACGTCGGAATCTTCGATGGCCTGCAGGATCTGGAAGCGGATCTCGGGCGCAAAACAATCCTGATCCTCACCGACGAATCCTCCCGTATCTACCAGCGTAAAATCAACACCGTCCCAGGCGGCATCACCATAATGACGATCTCTGGTAACGCCGGGCATATTATCCACAATAGCGTCGCGGGAGCGGGTTATGCGGTTAAAAAGGGTGGATTTGCCCACATTGGGCCGGCCTACAATAGCGACAATCGGTTTCATAATATTAACAACTCTTGTATGCGTTCACAGGTTCAGTGTTCAACGTTCAGGGTTACCTTCCTGTTGGGTTCACAGAATTAGAGTTCACCACTGCCCGACCGACGGCAGGCGAGGTTCAGGGTTGTCTTTATTCGTTGAACCTCTGAACCCTGAACCTTTGAACCCATGAACGGTTACCTAATTTTTTATATAACCTTATCCGCAGATTACGCAGATTAACACAGATCATTTTATCTAACGGCTCGCCTTTCGAAATTTAAATGCGATGTTCAGGTATAAATCACCAGATTCAAACCTGGAATACCTTTAAAATCCTTCTCATTTCCGGTCAGCAGCGTAAGCCCGTTCTGAATTGCCTGGCTTGCCAGCCATAAATCCTGTACACGATAGCGGTGGTCTCTTCCTTCTTTGCGGAGATAGGCGGCAAGTCGGCCGAAGATCCAGCCGGTATTCTCATCAATGATAACAAAAGGCTTCTTTCGCAACCGATCCAGTGATGCCAGGCGTTTCTGGCGAATCTGCTCGTTTTTGGCCATCTCGGCCCCAAATGCCAATTCAGCCAATGAAACCGGTGAAATAAACACAGGGTCTTCTCCGGTATACCTGGTTACATCGGCCGGTGCAATCAAACCTCTTTCGACGTCTATCCAAATGCACGTATCGATCAGGAATCCCATGGATCACGAAGCTCTTCAGATAAGGTTGCGGGCATGCGGCTCTCATCCAACCAGTCTTTGGCAGCATCCTGAGGTAATGTCCGGTAAAGATCCGCCATGGCTTCCAGGGCCGTCATGTGAGGAGGGCCTGGTATCAAGCGGGCGATCTTATGGTTATTTCTAACGATGATGATCTCCTCACCGCCAAATTCGACCCTGTCCAATGCTCGTTTCAGATTTTTGGCAAATTCCGTTGCCGTCATGATTCCCATGATTACACCCCGTCTTTTACTTAAATTATGCAAATCAAAAAAGAAATCTTTTTTTAAGATCTTTATGCAGGCTTTAGATTATCAGATAATCCTACTAAATCAGATTATCATATTAGTGTCAAGCCCTGCTGCCGGTGTTATGTGTAGCTGACACAACGCATTCCAAGTGCAGGAAACATCTACTTGATTTGAAACGCTCAATTTATGATCTGTTGACTTTGGGCCCTTTTTAGGCTACTATTTTGGGGTAAGTATTAGTACCTCAATTGAAATAGTATTTGGAGGCGTTATTATGGAAACGTTGACTCAAAAAAAGATTTCAATCAGCCTTGATCAAAAACAGTTCTTAGCTGAATACAAAAAGTGGGGATTTTCAGATCAAAGCAGCATTGTTCGAGCAGCTCTCACACGGTTCATAAGGGAAATAACAACAAAAGAGCGTAAGGCCTTGATGCAAAAGAAAGCCAAAGAACTTCTGCCTGACTACACACAAGACCAAGAGCTTACCGCCTTTACCGATTTAGATGGGGAGGATTTCCGGTGAAACAAGGCGAAATATGGGAAATAAACCTGAGTCCCACTATTGGCGCTGAAATTAAGAAGAAACGCCCGGCAGTGATAATAAATGATGATTCCATTGGAGTTTTGCCTCTGAGAGTAATTGTCCCCGTAACAGAATGGAAGAATCAATTCAGCGGGGCCGTCTGGATGGTAAGAATTGAGCCGGGCATCGAAAACAAACTCTCAAAACCATCCGCCATTGATACCTTTCAGATCAGGTCCGTGTCCACCGCCAGATTTATCAAAAAACTCGGCTCGGTTTCACCCGATATCTTAACCTCTATTAAAGCCGCCGTCAAAGCCGTAATAGATGCTGAATAGCCTAATATCTTAAACGCTTAAAATTTACTTGCCCTTTGATATTTATGCATCAAAGATATCCCCGATTACAAGGATACCCTAAGGAAAAAAGAATTTGTCCGGCATAATTTTCAGCCTGCGCGATTACCAGAGAGAGTGCCTGGAATCAATTCTTGAGCGTTACCGGGCCGGTGTGCGTCGCCAGCTCACAAGCCTTCCCACCGGGTCCGGTAAAACTGTGATATTTGCTGAGTTTCCCCGCTATTTCAGCATGAAAAAGCAGATGCTGGTGTTGGCTCATCGCCGGGAGCTTCTCGATCAGGCCTGTGATAAGATCAGGCGCGCAAACCCCAATCTGTGTGTGGCGGTGGAGCAGGCCGGACGAAGCGCGGATCCCGATTGCGATGTCGTGGTGGCCAGCGTGCCCACCTTGGGCCGTAAAGGATCAAAACGTTTACAGCGCCTTGACCCGGACCGTTTCTTTTTGATCGTGGTTGATGAAGCGCACCATGCCACGGCAGCCACCTACATTCGAGTCCTCGAATACTTCGGCGTGTTTTCCCCTGACACCCGCAAGCTGCTGGTCGGCTTCACCGCCACTCCCAAGCGCGGTGACGGCAAGGGACTCGACGCCGTATTCCAGGAAATTGTGTTTTCCAAGGGATTGCCGGAGATGATCCAGGCCGGCTACTTGGCGCCGATGGCGGGGTATCGCATCGAGACCGATATCGATCTGTCGAGGGTCAAAACGCGGATGGGTGATTTTGTGGTCTCACATTTATCCCGGGCCGTAAATGTTGAGGCGCGCAATGATCTGGTTGTCAAGGTCTTTCGCAGCCATCTTGAAAGCCGGCAGACCATATGTTTCTGTGTGGATGTAGCCCATGCCCGCAGTGTAGCCGCCGCTTTTAATGCACAAGGGATTGCAGCCGCCGCCGTTAGTGGAGACATGGAGCGCCGCGAACGCAAAAAGTATCATCCGGATATCGAGGTTGAGAAATACAGTATTCAAGACGATCATTTGCATATAGTGATTATCATTCCGCCCAAATATTCGGTTTCGAGCATCATTGGAAAAATTAAGGCCAATACAAGCCGAGAGATACGACAGCATTTCAAATGGATAAGAAAGATGTATGAGCGCAATGAATTTTGGTCTCCTGGTTTCTTTTCGTCCACAGTTGGTATCGATGAAGACGTCATTAAAAAATATGTAGAGTTTCAAGAAAAAATGGATAAAGGGCAATTGCAATTAAGCTTCGATTTCAAATTTTAAGTGCCACGGGCGTAAGCCCGTGGGTATCTACTTTTTTTGAATATTGAGAATATTTTCCTAAATTTGTCTGTATATCAGTGATATTGTGCATTTTTGTCTGAATATTGGGATATTAAGCAAAATCGCTCATTTTTCTGGTTTCAATATTTACGTAAATATTTAATAATAGTCTGAAAATACAATAATTAGTTATATCCATATAGTTGATGCATCGGTAATATTGCGCGTTTTTGCGCACCACTCAATAGTTATGCCCCAAGAATTGACTAAAAATTGTATTTTGGTATAATTAATGAAGATTCGCTTTTATATTGATAAAGAATCCGGGCTTCCTCACATTTACAGACATGAGGTGCGGGAAGATGAGGTCGAGGACGTACTCCACAAATCCG